>CAKSSZ010000233.1 GCA_934489915.1 uncultured Clostridia bacterium
CCACGGCTTCAATTGCCAAAAGGGCAAATTTGTCTGCGCTTTTTTCGTTGCGTCTGCCAAGACCGCCTATTACAATCCTGGTATCGTACTCACTGCCAAAGAATGTAAGCTGATCAAAAAGCCCAATGATCAGCTGCACCGCTTCTTCTTCGGTCAAGGCGCCGCAGTTAAGGTCTTTTTCCAGGAAGTCTCCGAGATATACGTCCATTCTGCCGTAGCTGTCTGCTCGCATCAACACGGCATATATCAGCATAAGCTGCATTGCCTCTTTCAGGGTTCCCGGTTTATCGGTACATAGCTTTGTAAGAATTGCAGCCATTTCAACAAATTTTTTTTGTTGGGACTTATCTGCCTGTTTTTTTGACATCCGGAGCGCTTGCTCGGCATAGAAGTTTAAGCATCGAATCAGTGTTTCCATTGAAATTTCGCACGCCCTGTAAAAATCGGTATGTCCGGGATTTGCCGCTTTGCATTTTTGTATTTTATTCAGCAAGCCCGGAATGCCGAGCTGCAGAAGCTGATCGTAATTTGCAGATAAACCGGCAATGCGGGAATCAAATGATCCCGAGATAAATCCCGAGCCAAGCTTTTTTGCTTTTCGGTCTGTTTTACGGAGATAGCCGTCTTCGTCCCATCCGACATGCGCCGGAAAGAAGTAATCTTGAATTTCTTTTGGCGCTTCTTTTAAGATTTTCACAAACGTGCTTTCCGTTTTCCAAAATTCATACAATTTTTTCAGCTCATCCTTACGGTGTGGATAGCGGTGCACCAATTCTTTTATTGTTGCAGGACACATTTTGTACCCGATTTGTGCGACTGCCTTGGAATTGAAGTCAACCGGCAGAAATTCACCGTAGTATTCCGCAATTCTTCCGGCGAATAAATCTCCTTCCTCGATGGGTAGCAAAAGGGATGGATAAAGTTCCTTTTGAAACATTACTTCCCGGATGGCCGGGTTTGCACCTTTGTATTTTTGATAGGCTTTTGTTGCATTTATTGCTATGTCGATATACTTTTCTTTCATTTCTACCGCCTCCCTATATTAACATTATATCATCTCTAAAGAAAACTTGTTGCAACATATTAGGGAATTGTTTGCAGATATTAAGGAGGAACGGTAACTGAGTATAAAACACAGGGATCCGGTTGTGTGTTCGGGTTTGCGATTGATCGGTTCTGCGGCGGACTATGAAAGAAGCCGCCCGATTTCGGGCGGCTTCTTGCTGTTATTTGACGATCTTTTTTACGTTTTCCTGTGCGGGGGAGGGGTCGTCTGCAATGACCAGGAAGATCAGTTTTCCCTTTTTAAAGATTTTTGCATTTTTCAGCTTTGCCGTTTCCGCAGGCAAATATCCGGAAAAACTGACAATCCGTCCCGCAACGTAGTCGTTTAGCTGCTGCTCTAAAGCAGGGAGCTGCTCCTTTGATTTTGCTTCTATGACGGTGAGCTCCTCTGCGGTTGCACCGCCTCCTAACATGCCGGTGCCATTGGCAGCGAGGGCGGGATCAATACCGTGGGTTTGGCAAAGGGTGGCAAAGCTGACAGAACCCATTTCATCCCTCCAATGAATGCAGGCGGACAATTCGCTTGCGATGCGTGCCGTATCATAATCGCTGTCTGCGGGCGCCACATTGTTTTGTACCGAGGTGATTTCATCCGGATCCGGTACAGCGTGGCATTTTAAGTAGGAAAGCCATTTTTGGTAGCCTTCTTGCTTTAAATGAACTCCGTCTACGGTACTGTCTTCCGGGAGGAAACCGTCGCTGTCTGCAACTGCCTGTCCGACCTCCAGATAGTACGCCTGATTTTCCTTTGCCAGCTGCTCTAAGGATTGATTAAAATCAGAGATCACAGCGTTTTGCATTTTTCCCTCCCGATCCTTGCTGCGGGAAACGGGCAGCATGCCTTGAATATAGAGGTATGCGTCCGGGTGGGCTTGCTTGACGGTTTGAATCAGGTTTTGGTATTTATTCAAGAACACCTCTTTATTTTCCGGATGAATCCATTCGTTAATTCCTAACATGATATAAATCTTTTTGGCGTCGGTTTGCAGCAGCTGATCCATCATGCTGCCTCCGCCCGGGGCATCTACACTGCTTAATCCGCCGATGGAAAGCGCTGTGCTGCATAAATATTGCGCTTGAGGAAGGTCTGCGTAATTTTGAAACCCGACGGTTAGGGAATCCCCTACAAATAATGCGTTTGCAAAGTAGGTATCCTGTGCCGGGGCGGTTTCCTCTACTTTTCCGTAATCGGGAAAATGAGCATAGGGGCTATCCTCGGCCGCAACCGAGAGCTTTTTGAGAGAAGCGTCGGTCATAAAGGTGGAAACGCCGTATAGGAACAGCACCTGATCAATTTTGTTGCGAATCAGATATTCCAAGGGATCCCCTCGAAAATAGCGCAGATCAATCAGGTGTACGGATGCAAAATGTTCCGCCAGAAACGGCGCGACACTGTGACCG
>CAKSSZ010000234.1 GCA_934489915.1 uncultured Clostridia bacterium
GTGCCATACATGCCTGCTGCTACAGCTTCTTGAGAGGAAAACAAGGCAACCTCTAAGGTTGGCTTTTGATACTTCTTCATACTGCTTCCTCCTTTTGATGAGTTCCAATTAGTATTATACCACGTTTGAAACGGATTGTAAAGGGAAATCCGGATTTTTGTTGTTTTGCATAAACATAGATGTAAAAAACTATTTATCCTGCACAAATCCGGTGGGGAAAAATTGCACAATTCTATTTGGACAGGATTTTATCAATTTCATGGCGGAAGGTCTCCACGTCCTGAAAGTCCCGATACACGGAGGCAAACCGGACAAACGCTACCTGATCCAGCCGGCGGAGCTTTTCAATCAGCATTTCGCCGATGTCCTCGGTGGAAATTTCCCGCTCCAGAGAATTATAAATGGCGGTTTCAATCTCGTAGACGATATTTTCAATCTCGCCGATGGAGATGGGGCGTTTTTCACAGGCACGCTTCAAGCCGTTGAGGATTTTGTTCCGGTCAAAGGGCTGGCGGCTCCGATCCTTTTTGATTACCATAATTGGCACGTTCTCCACCTTTTCATAAGTGGTGAAGCGTTTGTTGCAGTTCAAGCATTCCCGCCGCCGCCGGATGGCGACGCCCTCCTCGGTGGAGCGGGAGTCAATGACCTTGCTGTCTTCCACGCCGCAATAGGGGCATTTCATAAGGCGTTCTTCCTTCCTATTTTGTATTCATTGCCTGTCTCATTTGGTCGATCATCCGGGCTGCCTGGGCGCGGGTCACCAGCTCTAAGGGAGCAAAGCGATCCGCCCCGACCCCTGCCATCAAGCCGCCGTCTGACAGGAGACGGACGGCTTCTTTTGCATAGCCGTCTACCAGGGTTGCGTCTGTAAAGGCGGCAAAGGCATTGGAGGTTTTGGAAACGGTGACCTGATTCTGTTCCAGAATCCGAGCCACAATCACCGCCATATCCTGCCGAGTGATGGGCTGCTCCACGCCGAAGAGGTCATCCGAAACCCCGCTGATCAGCCCTGCCTTGCAGGCTGCGGCAAGGGAGGGGGCATACCAGGCGGAGGGGTTGGCGTCGGTAAAGGGGAGAGGAGCGTCGCTCGGCTCCAGTCCCAGGCAATCTGCCGCCATCTTCACAAACTGCTCCCGGGTGACGGAATCGTCCGGCAGAAACAGCCGGCTCCCCATGCCGTTCACAATGCCGTCCGCTGCCAGCACCTCAATGGCGCTCTTTGCCCAATGATGTTCGGGTACGTCTGAAAACACCTGCAATTCCCCGGTTCCCAGCAGGCATGCCTTCACCGTTTGATACAGGGGCTGAAACACCTCCGGGACGGTTTTAGTGGACAGCATTTGGCTCATTTCCTCCGAGTACAGGGAGATCATGGCGATTTTTAAATTATTATAGCTGCCGTTTTGGAGGGTTTGGTACAGGGTGCGGAACATGATCGAGTCAAAATTTTCTTCGGTGAGGGAGTCCTGCGCCCCGATTTGCTCGCTGACCTCCTTAAAAAAGGAGGTGATTTCTTCCTGGCTGACGCCTGCCCCTTGCAGCTCCCGGATCATATCCTCAGCGGTAATTTGCAGGATTCTGCCGGTTTGCTCCACGGTGTAGACGTAGTTTTTTTCTGCTGCTGCGGGGATTGCCGCAGCGGAAGAGGTCAATAGGGTAAGACTGCAAAGCAGTACGATTCCTTTTTTCATCACAATCATAACCTTTCTGCCCACAAATTGGTTGTTGCAAACGGATACGCTCTGATCGAGGGCGGGTAAGGCGTACTGTGGGGGATGATGCACATCCCGCATTTATGTTCCATTATGTTCCATGTCGGACGGGAAGGAGCGGCGCAATCGGTTCTGCCGGGGGCTTTTGCGTCCGTCCCCCACCGTCAGGCACGGGAGGAAAGGGTCCAGGTGAATTCGTAGGGCTGCCCTTGGGGCAGAGAAACGGTCTCCGGCTTGCCGTCTGCAATCAGGGTGATTTGGCAGGCGGCGGGGGAGGTCAGGCGGGCGGTTGCCCGTGCTCCCTGCCAGGACAAATCTACCGTGATGCCGCCGTAGGCACGCAGCCCCAAAATCTCCCCTTCCTGCCACGAGGCGGGCAGGGCGGGCAGGAGCAGGAGGGCATCCTCCTCATTTTGCAGCAGCATGTTGGCAATGCCGGCGGTGACCCCGTAGTTACAGTCAATCTGGAAGGGGGGATGGGCGCCCAGCAGGTTGGGATAGCTGCCGCCTTTGGTCATTTTGACGGTGCCGTCACAGGGGCAGAGGGCGGTTTGTCGCTTTAAAATTCGCAGGGCATGTTCTCCGTCCCCCAACCGTGCCCAAAGGTTCAGCTTCCAGGCAAGGCTCCAGCCGGTGCCTTCGTCCCCTCGGGTGAGCAGGGTTTGACGGACGGCTTCTGCAAGCTCCGGCGTTTTCCGGGGGGTGATGGAGTGGCCGGGGTAAAGCCCGTACAGGTGGGACACATGC
>CAKSSZ010000235.1 GCA_934489915.1 uncultured Clostridia bacterium
CCATCCTCATAGCTTGGAGGATCCGACTCCGATTGTAGAATTTTGCAATCAATGCACGCTCGGATAGGAAAATTATCCTTGTATCAACGAAAAATCCCTCTGGTTTTTTATGTGTTTTTGTACACACTAAGAACCGGAGGGATTTTTTTGAAATTGATTTATACAATATTGCTGAGTTTTTTATTATGCACGCCTTGCTATGCGGCAGACAGCGCTTATCAACTGATGATCAATGCCCGACTGCAGGAGATTCAAGTGCGGGAGCAAAACGGAGCTGTCTATCTGCCGGTTCAAGATACGGTTCTGTTGTTTCAGCGATCCTGGCAGGTATACCCCAACGTGCAGGATCACGCATTGCTTTTGATTAAGGAGGGGAAATACAGCTATTTTGCAGAAGGTCATCCTTACGGGATAGTGGATAATCAATTGATTTCAATGGAGGCGTCCCCTTTTTGGGAGGAGGGAACATTGTGGCTTTCTGCCTCTGCCTGTGCAAAATTAACAGGCTGCTATTATTTGAAAAGCAAAAGCTATCTTCAGTTTTTCAAGTGGTCGTAAGAACAATAAATTTGACCTTTTTACGCAGCTTTTTCATTGCCTCATAGGCTTGCTTGCGGGAAGGAAACAATCCGTATACCGTCGTGCCGCTGCCGCTCATGAGCGAGCCGTATGCGCCGTAACGGAGCATAGCTTCTTTTAGCATGGGCATTTGATTACGGTAGCCCCGTTCCTGCAAATACGCAAAGGCAGGCTGTTCCAAAGAATTGCAGAGCAGACGTCCGATTTGCTGCTTGCGGCCGTCCTCTAATGCAGAGATCATTGCTTTGGTGTCCGGGTGAACCGGCTGTTCCAGTCGATCCCATTGCTGAAAAACGGCGGGGGTAGACAACCCGCAGGCGGGCTTTGCCAGCAAAATAGGCATCTTCGGCAAAGGAGGGAGGGGGGTCAGCTCTTCCCCGATCCCTCCGGCCAATGCGGTTCCGCCGGTAATACAGTAGGGTACATCTGCTCCGATTTTTAATCCGATTTGACAAAGCTGTTCCGTGGATAAATTGGTATGATACAATTGATTCATGCCTCGAAGCACTGCCGCAGCATTGGAGCTGCCCCCGGCCAAGCCGGCACACACGGGGATTTTTTTATTGATATGAATGGATATCCCGCATTGGGAAAGCCCAGTTTCCTGATAAAAAAGCTCCGCTGCCTTATAGGCATGATTTTTCCGATCGGTCGGGAGAAAGGGGAGGTTGGCGGTGAGGGTAATGCCGTCGTCGGAGTTTGGCAATAATGTGATTTCATCATACAGCCCCACACTGTGCATGATCATAGACAGCTGATGATATCCGTCCGCCCGCACGCCCAGTACGTCCAGGGTTAAATTGATTTTTGCATAGCTTTTTATCTTCACGGAGTTTCTCCCTTTCGTATGGATTTCTTATTTATTATACCTGATTTTCAAACAATTTGCAAGTTTTTTGGGAAGAAATGTATAACTTTTTTCTTTTTGACTCATAATGAAAACGAGGAAAAAAGGGGGAATTCAATATGAAAAAATGGATGATATGTATGATTGTTGCTTTGATCTGTGTTTCTGTTGCAGGATATGCGCAGGGAGTGAATTATGCACTTTCCAACCAGCTGCTGCGGTTTCATGTGATCGCCAACAGTGATACTCCGGACGACCAGGCGTTAAAGCTTGAGGTCAGAAATGCTGTGATGGAGCAAATTCGCTCTGTATTGCCCGCTCACGCCGATAAAGAGGAAACAAAGGCCTTGATTCAAAACCACCGTGATTTGCTGCTTACGGTGGCACGGAAGGTGTTATCAGAGCATGGGTGCCGGGATGCGTTATCCCTTACGGTTGAGAAACGGTATTTTCCGAAAAAGGACTACCTGGAACTGTCATTACCGGCAGGAGAATATGAAGCTGTTTGTCTGGAAATCGGACAAGCAAAGGGGAAAAATTGGTGGTGCGTGCTGTATCCCTCTTTGGGATCGCCGGCGGAGGTCATTCCGGCTGTAAAAGACGCATTGCCGGAGGAAACATATGATTTGATTACATCAAAAGCGCCGGAGGCTGTCTTCCGCTTTAAGACAGTAGATTATTTTATGTCAGTGAAAGAAAAATTGATCAATGAATGGAGATAAGGTATGAAAAAATATGGAGTTGTTGCCGCCGTTATATTACTGGTTCTCTTTACCTTCGGGATGAGCCGGCAGAGTACGGCGCAATATGAACAAAATGAAATTCAGCTTTTGGCTCGGTGTGTAAACGGAGAGGCGAGGGGGGAACCTTACGAAGGACAGGTGGCAGTAGCGGCGGTGATTTTAAACCGCGTGGAAAGCCCTTCCTTTCCCAATTCCATTGCCGGGGTGATTTATCAGCCGGGGGCGTTTACCGCGGTCAACGACGGACAAATCAACGTTCCCATTGCTGAGGATTCCTCTGTCT
>CAKSSZ010000236.1 GCA_934489915.1 uncultured Clostridia bacterium
TTTATTATAATACCACACCTTCTACCCCTTTGTCAAGGGTTTTTTTCAAAATTTTCATATCTTTTTCGTAATCTTCTGCTAAATGTCTGCGATATATGACACTGGCAGGATGATAAAGCGGAAAATGCAAATAATCTCTTCCTAATATATTGACCTTAGAAAGTCTGCCGTGTACCTGAGAGATGGGGGATGCGTCCGGGCACAGAGCTTTTAGGGGGACGTTTCCCAGCGTCACAATCCATTCCGGATTTAGGATGTCAATTTCCCGATATAAATATACACGGTTTTTTGAAATTTCTTCCGTTTTTGCAGGGCGATTCACCAGACGGCCGGTTTTTGGATTCAGGCGGCACAGCCGATATTTAATGGCGTTGGTGATATAAACCTCGTTCCGTTCCAGCCCGGCTCCCTCTAAAAAGGCAGTCAGTTGTTTTCCCGCCGCTCCGACAAACGGACGACCCTGCTGCACCTCGTCCCGTCCCGGAGCCTCCCCGATCAGCAGCAGCCGCACCGGCTGAGCACCGCCGCCCATTACCAGCTGTTCTCCGGCAAATATATTGCAATACTCCGCATAAAACTCATTGAGCTGTTGATTCATCTGATAACTCCTTATATTTTTTTACTGCTTTTTTTAAGTCATGCCAAAAGGGCAATTTTTTTGTTTCGTCCCGCAGCAGCGCCGCCGGATGGTAAGTAGGCATAATCCAAACACCCTTTTTTTCCACCCACTCGCCTCGAATTCTGGTAATGCGTGCATCCTGCGACACAATCCATTTGAGCGAGGTTGCCCCCAGGCACACAATTACCTTGGGACGAATCAGTGCCACCTGGTTACGCAGCCACCCGATACACGCCTCCGCCTCAGCCGTCTCCGGCACCCGGTTATTTGGCGGGCGGCATTTCACAATATTTGCAATATATACTTCTTCCCGTTCAATGTCTAATGCCCGCAGCCCCTTTTCCAGCAATTGACCGGCTCGCCCTACAAAAGGCCGGCCGGTGCGATCCTCGTCCGCCCCGGGTCCTTCACCGATCAGCATCAAACCCGCATGAAGATTCCCTTCCCCGAACACAACGGAATGTCTGGTTTTACACAAATCGCATTGATCGCACTCCATGCAGCGGTCATACAGCTCCTGCCAATGATACATGGACTCCCTCCTATCAGAAAAGGGTCGATCCCAAAGACGTCACCGAATCAGGCAGGACTGCCCCACTCGGCGGCGACTAAGAGGATCGACCCTTAGATGCTCAATTGTTTGATGATACTGTTATTCTTCATAATAAACGGCGCCATCATCTTCATAAACAGACTCGTCTCCGTAATACCCGTCGCTTTGGCTGTCTTCTGCCGACCCATCATCAATCACAAGACCGTTTCCTTCCGAATCGTTCCCCAACAGTTCCGCCGGTGTTTTGGTCACACCCGGCCGCTCTTCGCCAAAATAATCCACCATAGTTTGATCCAGCAGATCCTGCTTTACTTCCACATAAGAAATGCCGTCAATATCCGCCAATTCACAAGGAAGCACATGCGTACGGAAATGATCCATATCCAGCGACCGCATACCGGAGGCTATTTTTATCATTTCAGAAAGAGACATATTGGTTTTCACTTTTTCGGAAAAAACGCTGTATAAATCATCAATCTTGCTCAGCATGGACATATTCAGCTTTTGCTCCACCAACGCTTTTACAAAATCACGCTGCACCGTAGTTCTGTCCATGTCCCCAAAGGTGTATTGACGATAGCGCACCAATTGTTCAGCATGATCCCCATCCAACAGCTGATAACCGGGGTACAAATCAATATAAAGATCCTGATAGGGATCGTTATATTGCATCCGCTCAGGCACATCAAAATAAACGCCGCCCAATGCGTCAATAATCTCCCGAAACACTGCGGTATTAAAAGAAACATAATACTGAATGTCCGTATCCAGCAGTTCCTCTACCACGCTGACTGCCTTTTCTTCCCCGCCGGCTGCATGAGCCGCATTGATTTTGCAATAATACCCGTCCATCAAAATACGGGTATCCCGGGGGATGGTCATCAAGTCCACTGTTTTTTCGTCATGGTCAATGCTGACAAACATCATGCTATCCGAGTTTTGCCCGTCCGGGTCAGTTCCCATAACTAAAACATTTGTCCTCCCGGAAAGGGAAGAACCGGGCTGCAGCATATCCCGAATCGAAGTCTGGGAAAAAGATAAGTACAATACCAGGGCGGATAACCCTGACAACATAATGGTAGTTACCAGAAATGTAATCAAAAACTTTTTCAAAGGCATTTGACACCTCCTGAAAAATAAATAGTAAAAACAGAAGCTACAGTGATCACTGTAGCTTCTGTTGGTGGAGGGAGATGGATTCGAACCATCGAAGTCACTGACAACAGATTTACAGTCTGCCCCCTTTGGCCACTCGGGAACCCCTCCATATCATGG
>CAKSSZ010000237.1 GCA_934489915.1 uncultured Clostridia bacterium
GATTATCCCTTTTCAATGGGAACTGATAAATGATAATGTAGAGGGTGCAGAGAAAAGTTATTGTATTCGAAATTTCCGTATTGTTAACGGAGAAATTGAAGGGGAACATCAGGGAATGGTTTTCCAGGATACAGACGTAGCAAAATGGCTGGAAGCAGTAGCCTACTCTCTGAATAAGAATCCAAATCCGGAACTGGAAAAAACCGCAGACGATGCAATTGATCTGATTGTGGGAGCTCAGTGCGAAGATGGATATCTGAATACGTACTATACCATTACCGGTGAAAAAAGATGGTCCAATCTTTATGAAGGACATGAATTGTATACAGCAGGACATATGATCGAGGCAGCCGTAGCCTACTATGAAGCCACCGGCCGGGATCGCTTTTTAAAACTGATGATGCGCTACGCCGACCTGATTTACCGGATCTTTGCAGAGGAAGGCTCCGCCGCTTTTATAACCCCCGGACATGAGGAAATTGAATTGGCTCTGGTACGCCTGTATCGCTGTACCGGAGAAAAGCGATATTTGACGCTGGCTCAGTTTTTCATTGATCAGCGTGGTCAAAGAGAAGAACAGCAAATCGGCCCCGCTACTACCAACCACTGTTACGAGCAAAGCAGCAAGCCTTTGCAGCAGCTTACAGAAGCGACAGGGCATGCTGTGCGTGCCTGCTATTTATACAGCGGGATGGCGGATGTGGCGATGGAAACCGGAGACAAAAAACTGTATGCCGCATGTGAAGCACTGTTTGAGGACATTACCCGGCGCAAAATGTACCTTACCGGCGGAATCGGTTCCACCTATGTAGGGGAAGCATTTACCACGGCCTACGATCTCCCCAACGGGAGCGCTTATGCGGAAACCTG
This sequence comes from uncultured Clostridia bacterium, assembly GCA_934489915.1. Lineage (GTDB taxonomy): Bacteria > Bacillota > Clostridia > HGM11514 > HGM11514 > SIG438. Next base: position 871 of record CAKSSZ010000237.1, read on the forward strand.
CGCCGCCATCAGTCTCATGATGTTTGCTCGGCGGATGTCTGCCATGAAAGGGGAAAGCCGGTATCAGGATGTACTGGAGCGAGCCATGTATAACGGGATGCTATCCGGTCTTTCTTTGGACGGAACACGCTTTTTCTACGAAAATCCGCTGGAGCTGAACCAAAAGGTAATCTCACGCCATACCTCTATGACAAAAGGACCTCATACTACCTTATTAGAGCGTCCTGAAATTTTCGGGTGCTCCTGCTGCCCTCCGAATCTCAATCGGATTTTGGCATCCATCGGTAATTTCTGCTACGGAATCGAAGAAAAAACTGTTTATGTACACCAATTTATGAGCAGCACAATGGATGTGGACGGGATTGTTTTACAACAAACCACCGCCTATCCAACCGACGGTACCGTGCACCTTTCCTGCCGTGGAGCCGAATGCATGAAGGTACGGATCCCCGGCTGGTGCAGTCAATTTAACGTGAGCGTTCCTTACACGGTAGAAAACGGATACGCCGTCATTACCGAGCTTGCCGAGCCTGTCACCGTTACGTTTGCCATGGAACCGATTCTCATCGGCGCATCTCCCAGAGTTTGGGCAGATGAAGGCAAGGCCGCCGTGATGCGCGGACCGATTGTATATTGCCTGGAAGGGGTCGATCACAAGGTACCGGTACACAGCCTGTATTTTGACCGGTCAAAGCCCTTTACCGAGGAGGCAACAGATCAATATAACGGCCTGCCGGTGCTGCACACGGAAGGCTGGAGCAGAGCGGATTCCGATCAGCTTTATATGCCGCTGGATCCGCATTTTACGGCTACTCCTCTTACGCTAATTCCCTACCATGCCTTTGCCAATCGAGGGGCAACAGACATGGCAGTGTGGATTCACTACCTACCTTAAATGGAACAAGAGTACCGACGGTAATCGGTACTCTTGTTCTTTTAATTCTGCGCTTCTTTTGTCAACATCCAGACAGCCATTTTACTATCGGTATTCCAAGTCTTTCCGGCTGAAGCATAATCGGTCAGATGAACCGTCCTTCCGTCTGTCAGCGGAACACATACCTCCACCATATGCTCATAGGGTGCAATGTCCTGCTTCGGCAGGATTGCCTCAATCGTGTCATCCGGCTGCACGGCAAAGCTCATTGGCTCATCCACGGAGTATCCCAGCCGGTTTTCCTGCGCCAACATAATCGGCCCCCGCTGCAGCGCAATATGATATTTTGCCCCTTCATCCTGCCGGTCATACGTGGCAACGGCGTATTCTCTGCCGTCAACAGAAATCCGATCCACAATCAAATCATCCAAGTAAACCGGCGGACGGATCACACGGGTGGTCATATCCAACTCCAGCAAAACCTCATCCCCGCTGCTCCATAGCCGACGAACAGAGCAAAAGCCCTGCTGCACAGGCCAAGGCTGCCCATTTACCAGCAGCGCCGTCTCCCTGCTCCAGGCAGGAATCCGTACCGTCAGCGCAAATTCCTCCGGCTGCTCCGGAGAAAGAATCACTCTCACCCTGCCCTCCTTGGGATAATTCGTCTCCATATGTAAAGT
>CAKSSZ010000238.1 GCA_934489915.1 uncultured Clostridia bacterium
GACCTGGCGCGGCAATCAGATTAACTACAATTATTTCCATGATATGGACAACGGGCAAGGCTCCTACGGCCGTGCAGCCATTTATATGGACGACGCTATGAGCTCCATGTCTGCTTTCGGTAACATTTTTGCTGATCTGCAGAAGGGCTTCTTTATGGGCGGCGGCCGGGATCACACCATTGCAAACAACATTTTCTATAAGGTGTCCAACCCTGTTCCCTTTGACGCACGTCAGAGCGAAATGACGCATGAGGATTTGTTTAAGAAGGATACTACTCAGACCATTCCGCAGCGGTTCCAGTCGATTCCTTATGACAGTGAGGTTTGGAAGACCCGTTATCCGGAAGTGTATGAGATGGCAAACGATAAGGAACCGGGTTACCCCAAGGGCAATTCCATTTATGATAACCTGTTTATCAACAGCGGAGAAATGAAGCTGAACGACCTTGTTGTGACTTGGGCTAAGAAGCTTGAGCATAACGAGACCTTGTCTCTGAAGAAGAGCGGTTTGACCATTGATCGGAATACCAAGGCGGTTTCGATTGCTGACGGGAATGAAATTGCCAGCGTGATTCCAGAGTTCAAAAACATTCCGACCGAGAAAATCGGCAGCTATTCTGCCCGGTTGAATGAAAAACTGAAAGGTGCAGTTGCACTGAAGATTGACAGCCCCAACGCATTGGTAAAGGGTGTGAAGGGCTTTGTGGATCAGAATGACAGCTCTGTGCAGCCGATTGTTCAAAACGACCGTACTTTAGTTCCGGTGCGCTTTATTTCCGAGAGCTTCGGAGCAAAGGTGGATTGGGAAGAAACGACTCAGACTGTAACAGTAAATCTGAACGGCCGGGAGATCGTTCTCCAGTTAGGCTCTGACGTGATGAAGATTGACGGAGCAGAACAAAAGCTGGATGTTCCTGCACAAACCATTTCCGACCGTACCTTGATTCCGCTGCGTGCCTTGGTAGAAGGCTTAGGGAAAAAGGTTATGTGGGATGACAGAGGTTTGATTGTAATCAGCGATCAGGCTGACTTATTCAACGTGGAAGATGACGCATACCTGATTGACAACGTGATTCGTACCTTGGCTTACTAAAAATTTTAAGAACGTTCTCCGCCCATGTTTTTTGGACAGGGCGGAGGGCGTTTTCTATCACAAAGAAAGGCGGTTTTATGAATGGAGCAGATTCGGGTAACAGTATGGAATGAATTTTGCCATGAAAAAGAGCAGGAAGAAGTAAAAAAGATTTATCCGGACGGAATTCATGCTCAGCTGCAAAAAATGTTGGGAGTTGAGGCGGATTTTACGGTTCGGACAGCTACGTTGGAGGAGCCGGAGCATGGGCTGACCCAGGAAGTATTAGACAATACCGATGTGTTAATCTGGTGGGGGCATATGCTGCACCACAAGGTATCGGACGAAATTGTGGAACGGGTGTATCAGCGTGTGATTGCGGGCATGGGACTGATTGTGCTGCATTCCGGGCATGCCTCTAAAATCTTTCGCCGTTTGACGGGGGCTGCTTCCCAGGATTTAAAATGGCGGGAAAGCGGTGATACGGAAAAACTCTGGGTGATTCACCCCTCTCACCCCATTGCGGCAGGGATTCCGGAAATGATTGAATTGGAGCATGAGGAAACCTACGGGGAGCATTTTAATATTCCGACTCCGGATGAATTGGTCTTTATCGGATGGTTTTCCGGTGGGGAAGTATTCCGCAGCGGTTGCTGCTATACCCGTGGACGGGGCAGAATTTTTTATTTTCAGCCCGGGCATGAATCCTATCCTACTTATCATAACCCGCATATTTTGCAGGTCATTAAAAATGCGGTTCGCTGGGCAACCCCTCTGCCGAACAATCCGGTACCTGTATATGGAATGTATCCTCCGGCAAAATAATGAGTGTAATAAAAAGCAGCGTTCGATTGCTACAGCAATCGAACGCTGCTTTTTATGTGTGGTGCAATTTTATGAAAATTGATCCACCTTCTTTCCGGTACGCTTTTTCCTGCCTGTACAGACTTTCTGTCGGACATAAAAGTTAAAAATGAAAAGAAAAAGAGCTGATTTATAAAAAAATGTGAAAAAAGGATTGCAAAAAAGGCAATTTTTTATTATAATAAAAAGGAAGCGAACATAACTGCACCGAAAGGATGAAAAAAATGGATATTTTAAAGGAACGGATTTTAAAGGACGGGCATTGGCTGGGAAACGGTGTTTTAAAGGTGGACAGCTTTTTAAATCATCAAATGGATGTACAGCTGTTTTCGGAATTCGGGAAGGAATTTAAGCGTCGGTTTGCCGATTGCAGCATTAATAAGATCCTGACGATCGAAGCTTCCGGAATTGGCATTGCCTGCAT
>CAKSSZ010000239.1 GCA_934489915.1 uncultured Clostridia bacterium
CTACCAGGCGGTCAGCGGAGATGACAGCTGCTTTACCTGGCGTATGGAGCAAGGCTCAGAGCATTTGGGCAGCATTGATCAGACCGGATTATTTACCGCCGGGAATTACAGTGGCTCCGGCGGAATTTTAGTGTCGGCAGGAGAACGAACCGTGCGGATCCCGGTAACGGTACAAGGAAAAGAATTTACCGGTTCGGCATGGGAGCTTTCCCTGCGGGAAGCTGACGAAACCGTACACGGGCAAATTACACCGGTCACCGGAACGGAAATGGAATGGATGGCGCTGACGGTAGATCGGAAGGAAACGCCGGTAGAGCTTGCCGCAGATCGCCGCTCCTTTACCTGTGCTTTACCGGATGACAGCTTTCATAAGCTGACCTTGAAGGTGGGTAAGGGAAGCGATTATGCGGCGCTGACCACTTTAGAGGTGGGCGAGCCTTCTGCCTTGGGCAATGCTTTTTCGGATATGAACGGTCATTGGGCAGCCAAGGCGGCCAATTATTTATACCGGCAGAACATAGTAAGCGGCGTTCCCCAAGGGGCGGCTCTCCAATATCTCCCCCAAAAGGCGATGACGCGGGCAGAATTTGCCGTGCTTTTGACGGGCTTTTGCGGATTGGAGCCTTCCCAGGCGAACTGCGGTCTGGCAGATGAAAGCAGTCTGCCCCAATGGGCGGCGCCCAGCATCCGTGCAGCAGTGCAGGCAGGAATCATGAGCGGCCGGGCAGAAGGCAGCAGCCGGGTGTTTGACCCCAATGCACCTGTCACCCGGGCGGAGGCGTGCTCCGTATTGAGCCGCACCCTAACGGGGGGGTACCCGAAGGCACAGCTCAATGCCAAAGACGCCAACCAAATCCCCGCATGGGCAACAGATGCATTCCGACAAATGGTTGCCTTGGGCGTGATCAGCGGCTATGACGACGGTATGCTCCGCCCCAATAACAGCGTAACCCGAGCAGAAGCAGCGCAAATGCTGTATCGGCTTTATTAACAGTGGCTTTTGGCAAATATAGAAAGGAAATGATTATGATTCAGGCAGCAATTTTTGATTTTGACGGCACTCTGGTCAATACTCTGCAAAACATTGCAGGGTGCGTCCGGCAGGGACTTTCCTCCATCGGCATTGAGGATCACACCCCTTTAGAGGACTTTCGCTACCTGGTAGGAGACGGTGCAGATGTGCTGCTGCACCGTCTCCTGCAGCGTCACGGACGGGACAACCCCACCGAATTTACCTCTGCCCGCACCGTGTTCCGCCAGGCATATCGGGAGGATCCGGTACGAAATGCAGAAGTCTACGACGGCATCCCGGAGCTATTAGCAAAGCTAAAGGAACAAGGAGTAAAGCTCGGGGTGTTAACCAATAAACCCCATGACGCCGCCCTGGTCTGCACCGATCGGCTGTTTGGAACCACCTTTGACTGCTGCCTGGGGCAGCGGGAGGGCGTCCCCTTAAAGCCCGACCCCGCCGCCGGGCTGGAAATGCTGCACACCCTCTGCGTCCCCCCGGCTCAAGCTGTCTATTTGGGGGATACCGATGTGGATATGAAAACCGGAAAAGCCCTGGGCGCACTGACGGTGGGCGTCCTGTGGGGCTTTCGCACCCGGGAGGAATTGATTTCCGGCGGGGCAGATCTGGTGATAGAATATCCCCTGGAATTACTCCCCCACTTAAAAATACAGTAAAACAAAGGCAGTTAAAAACACTGCCGGATCAAAAATATTTTTACGAATATCAACGTTGAAAAAGCAGCTTCTATGCGGTCGCTCTCACAAACCATGGACGAGCAAAGCGGCAATGCCTGATGAAGCATGAGAGCCTCTTTTACAAAAGCATCTTTGTCAGTGACCTTTTCACGCACCATGATGAAGTTTACAGCGTCACTGATCGTCTTTGAACGTTCCAGATCCGTTTTTAGAGCGTTGCATTATCTCTTTCAATGGCACGCATAGCGTCATCAATCATTGTGGCATTTCAGGTGTATGAGCATTTGAGGCAATCTTGCTCCACCGTATTTTATTTTTCAAAACCGATATTGGCATTATTTGAAGCCATAGTTTTCCTCCCTCAACCGCCCAGCTTGTCATACGGCGCAGCGGTTTCTCTGTTTTTGAATTCCTGTTTTTCATAATAGCCGATCAAGCTTCCGTCATCATTACGCAGGGCTACCATGTAAACATCTTTATTTTCCTTGTCATTATGGTAAGTAAATAATATGTTATTGTCTTTGCTTTTGCCAAACCACGAAAGTACACGGTCGATCATTTCATTAGATTTTGCATTGTGACAGCCTTTTAAACTGTGTCCTGTCAAGTCTCTGTGATAACGCTTGACCGCAGACGGATTCATAT
>CAKSSZ010000240.1 GCA_934489915.1 uncultured Clostridia bacterium
GTAATGATAAATATGATCGCCTACCAAAATATCTTCCGCCGCTTCGGTTCCGTCCTCGTAGCAAAGGCGATATTCACCGATTTTTCGCGCCTGCAAATCTCTCCCCGCCTGTTCGCCCGGCACATCAGTCGCATGCACAAAGGAAAGCTGACGGCTGAAATCATGCACCGGAATGGTCACTTCCCGCTCCGCCGCAGAACAAACTGCCGCATAGCGATAAGGAATTTGCCCGATTAAATCGCCGGGCACAGATTCCTGTCTTCCCTCAAACAGTAGCTCCTCCCCTCCGGTTAACGTAAGCCCGCCGATCCGACGTCTGATGTCCAGCAGTAAAGGCTGTATCAATTGATCATAGGATAAGCGCATACTGCCATCGTAATTCCGATTCCAGATCATGTTCGCCGTGTAAACAAAATCGTACATTTTTCCGGTAAAGGAATAGGACTTTTCCGAGCACTCTACCCAAGTAGACACCTCTGCCCCAAGGATCCCCACCTTTTTGGAGCGAGCTTCATAGCGCGGGTAATGGCTGGAATACAGATTTCCCATTACCACTTGGAAATCGTGGGACAGGAGGTTATCCTCCAAATCATCATCTAAGTGAAAATACCAGGTAAAATCAAGCATAATCACATCCTTGGGTACACGGTTGATCCCGGTCACGGTCAAATAGTTTCGCTCCTGAAGCATATCTGACCAAATCATCATGGTCAGCCCCTTGCGTTTCACATAATCATTCAACCGGCTGACTTCTTCCGCATAAAGTTCGCCTGCCTCACGCTCTTTACAGCGATCGCATATACACACCTGATAAATTTCATCATGTCCCATATGCACAAACCGTTCCGGCTTTACCACGTCGATCACTTCATCCGCAATCCCAAAAATCACATCATAATATCGCGGATGAGTCGGGCACATGGAATGCTTATAAAATTGATCCGGCTTTACGTCGGCTGTCAGAGTATCAACGGTCTCCTCAATTTCGTCCGCCTCCTCGGCAAGCTCCGGATACGCCATGGTAATATACTGGCAATGGCTCCAGGACTGCACCTCCGGAATCACCTCCATGCCGTAGGAACGAAAGTAGTCGCAAAGTTCAGCAACTTCCTCTTTTTCTAAAATATCTCTACCCACAAAGCTGTAATGTGCCGGCAGCGGCCATAGACCCTTCTCGTAATTGTCACAGGCAGTAAGCCATGCGTCATTGATTTCTGGGAAACGGTCATAGCGCATTGCACCGGAAACTTGAATAAATACTGCATTATAGCGCATAGGCACAAAAACATGCTGTATCATTTGTTTTAAAAAAGGAAGATTACTCCGGGAAGGCAAAGCCACATGAACCCCCCGAAAGTTCATAAACGGACGATCGCTGATCCGGCATGCCTTAATATGATTCCCTTGGATCAGCTGCATCACCGCCTCTACAGCATATAACAGCCCTCGTCTGCTTCCAGCGGTAATGCGGCAGCCGGATGCCTCAGAAGAAATTTGAAACCCGTCTCCCTCCATCGGAATGAGTTCCATTGAAATATCTCCATGCTCGGCATCCACCGTCAATTCGTTCCCGGTTTTATCTTTCCAACGGTCTGCCAGATATCGGGCAGCAAAGGAAGCGTCCTCCCCCTTTGCATGAACGGACTTAATTTGGTCTATTCTCATCCCGGTACCGCAAAATTCTGCATGCTCCGGCAGGGGAAATACTGTCTCATCCATTTTCCAGGCGCCCTTTAACTCCAATCCCTTCACGATCACATCATGGTAGGCGCCCTTTAAGCGAACAATCACATGATCGCAAAAAATGCCCACAGGAATCGTTACCTCCGACTCCTGTACCGTGCTGCCGGTCTGCGGATTCAACACACCGATTTTTTGAAGTCGTCCCTCCTGATGCGTCAAACACTCCACCCCGCGAAGCTCCGTTCCTTCTCCAAAGGCCAGCGCCGCATGATCGACAAAGCGACGCTCCGGTAACTGCACCACAATATCAATACTGCCATAAGTCAGCTGAGCGCCCTGCCATGCAACCGGTTTTTGAAAAAACAAATTCCCAACCTGAGCGTCATACCAGTCAGCCTGCACCGCTTCCTTTTGCAAATCCGGAGGATAAGCCTCTTCCAAGCCGCTTTTTCGATAGCAGTATCGAACATTGTCCGTTCTACGGTTGTCCAAAAAAGATCCAAATTCCATACGATTCCCTCCTTTAATAAAATATGATATCTTCCCGCATTGCCGTTTCATATACAATCTCATCCAAGGGCCGCCCACTGTCCCAAAGCATCTCTGCATAAAGCGCCAGCGGATAAGGAATACGGTGTTCCATAGCCCCATCTT
>CAKSSZ010000241.1 GCA_934489915.1 uncultured Clostridia bacterium
TTCATCCGGGGAGAAAATCGCCTCCTCCGTCCCCTTCATAAGCTGATGAGACAGCACAAAGTCTGTGTCCTCATGGTACCACGCCCCCACGTCCAGATCGTGAAATTCCTTGGAGGGGCAGGCATGGGACGGCGGGTTTTGCGGGTCGTCCTTGCCCGAATCCTGCACCCACTTGGCATACAGGGTCAGGTTCCCGGTCACCGGCTTGGTAAAGTCGTAGCTTGCGGTAAAGCCGGGGTCACGGTACCAGCCCGCAAACTGATAGCCTTCCCGCCGGATTCCTTCCGGCCGGGTGACCGTGCCGTTTCGGGAGACGGTCTGGGCTTCCACTGCCGTGCCGCCGTTCGAGTCAAAGGTCACGGTATAGCGGGTGGGTCTGCTGCCGCCGGCGCTAACGCTTCCGCCTGTGCTCTCCTTGTCATACCCAATGGCATAGGTGGAGAATTTGGAGGAATAAAGATAAATGCAGCCGTTTTGCGGATCTGCAAAATACTTCCCGTCCTCATAGGGCTGAGCGGGTTTTTGGCTCAACCCGGTCAGCTCCCGGGCAGCCCCGCCGTGATATTGATACACCTTACTGTTTTTCTTGTTGGTAAACTCATAAGGCAGCTTGATTGCAATCACGCCCGCCGCTTCGGTCACGGCTCTGCCGGCGGGTGTTTCTAAGGTAATTTCATAGAAGCTGAAATTACGCGGAGCGTTTGCCATGCCCCGGATCGCCGTCTGTCCTTCATCGCCTGCGTCTGCGGGCTGCACCCGAACGCTCAGCGTCAGGTCGGACTGCTCTGCCTTGGCAACCGGGTTTAAGCCCTCAGCAGTAACCCCCGGCACGTTCCCCTCACGGTCGGAGACCGCCCCCCGCACCCATTTTGCATACAGGGTTTGGTTTTGGGTGAGCCAAAGGCGTTACGAGTGCGCTTGCAAATGAGTAGCCGACGGGAACGTGACCTTTTGCGACAAAGGAGGAACAGTGCAGCGGGTGACTGATTTTTCTGCATAGAAAAATCGGAACAAGCGTAACTTGTAACGCAAGCTGCGCCGCACTCCCTCCCCTCGCAAAAGGTTGGTAGTGAGCCAAAGGCGTTACGAATGCGCTTGTAAATGAGTAGCCGACGGGAACGTGACCTTTTGCGACAAAGGAGGAACAGTGCAGCGGGTGACTGATTTTTCTGCATAGAAAAATCGGAACAAGCGTAACTTGTTCCGACGTCTTGGCACCCCCGACCGGAATCGAACCGATGACTAACCCTTAGGAGGGGCTTGTAATATCCTCTTTACTACGGGGGCCTATTTCATTTCCATATTTCATTGTCCACTTGCACGTTTCACACTATCTTTTTAACCCTTCGGCTTTTCTATGCCCACTCCTGCCAGACTTTGCTTCAGCTGCTGCGCCAGCTCCTCCGGCGGGCAGTGGTTCGTCCAGATTTCAAAAGCGTCAAACGCCTGATAAATCAGCATCTCCAACCCATTGACCGCTGTGCAGCCCCGAGCTTCCGCCATTTGCAGCAGCTTGGTTTTGGCGGGATTATAAATAATATCCACCACCGCCGCCCGGGGAGAAAGCCCCTCTAAGGACGGCACGGGAGAGCAGTCCACCTCCGGCAGCATTCCCACCGAGGTTGCCTGCACCAAAAGATCGCATTCCGGCAGATATCGGTCGGCACGGGTCAATAGATCCACCTGCACCGGACAATTGGCACGGATCCGCTCTGCCACCGCCTGCGCCTTTGGCAAAGAGCGGTTCAGTAAAGTGAGCGAGCCAATCTTGGAGGCAGCCAGCTTTTGCGCCAGGACGCCCCCGGCGCCCCCGGCACCCAGTACCGCTACCCGTGCACCGGCAACAGGGATTTCATGCCGTGCCAGCAGCCGCAAAAAGCCCGTTCCGTCTGTGTTATACCCAATCAGCCTCCCGTCCTGCACCAAAACAGTGTTCACTGCGTCAAACAGCCGGGCGTCACCCCGCACCTCATCCAGATAAGGCAGCACCGCCTGCTTATAAGGCACCGTAACATTAAACCCGAAAAACTCGGCACGCAGCCGCTTTATCACCTCAGGCAAGCCCTCCGGGGGCGTGTCCAGATGGAGATAAGAACTCTCCATCCCATAATACTCATATAACGCTTGATGAATCCGGCTGGAAACGCTGTGTCCCAGGGGATGACCGATCAATCCGTATTGCATCACGTCCAACCTTCCCTTCTGTCAAGCTCCGTGGAACCGCCGCAAAACAAACCGCTCCATCTTGCGTTTCCAACGGAAAAACCGGGTATCCCGATCCTGCACCGGGGGGATCAGCACCGTAAACAGCCCCGCCCGGTTCCCTGCCAGC
>CAKSSZ010000242.1 GCA_934489915.1 uncultured Clostridia bacterium
TTGTTATCCCAAACAGTGATACAGACCGAATACTGCGTTTTGGATTTTAAAGCTTCGCCGTATTTGATGAAAGACTGTTTGTTTGAAAGCACCTTGCCGCTGTTCCACACCTCACTTTTTTCATCGCATACGCTTATTTGATAGGCAGTCTGAAAGACAGAATTTTCATCACTTTCAATCTGCCATGAAAACTCCGGAGCGGCGTCAACAAAAGGCTCTTTCATATGATTGATTCTAAAATTAATTATTCTCATGGTTACCCCTCATTTTAAAATATTGAACACAAGTTCTTCGACCTTTTGACTGACCTTTGAAGAAGAACCGCCGATGTTGCTGACATTTGTCATAAACACACATTCCATATTATCTTTCGGAGAAACAAAGAAATGAGTACCGTAAGCACCGGACCAACCGAAAGTTCCCTCTGTGGCAGGCGTTTTTCCTTTTATCGGATCCTGCCTGATTTTCACTCCCAGTCCCCATACAAAACCGGGTTCGGGTTCAAGATGCTTTTTCGGTGCTTCGGTTTGCATAAGTTTAACCGATTCTTTTGATAGAATTCGCTTTCCGTTATAAACTCCTGAGTCCAGAAGCATTTGTGCAAAATGCTCATAATCCTCTGCGGTTGAATAAAGTCCGCCGGAACCGCTTACATAATCCGAACCTTCTGCTATTGTAAAAAAGCTTTTCATATCAGCTTTTTTGCCGGTAACATTTTTTAGTGATTTTCCGCTTTTTTTATAAATTTGAACAAGATTTTCTTTCTCTTTTTGAGTCGGGTGAAAGGTTGAATTGTTCATATCAAGCGGAAGAAAAATATGATTTCTGAAATAATCATCAGCTTTTTCTCCGCTTGCACTTTCAATAACGCTTACGAGAACGTCAAATCCTGCTATCGGGGAATAACCCGTGCCGGTTCCCGGCTCAAAATCAAGCGGTTGCTTGGCATATTTTTCCGCCTGCTCGGCGTTTGTTGTTCTTACGGTTTTATCCCTGAGCATTGTTACATAGCCGCCGATTCCCTGTTCAAGTCCTGACGAGTGAGAAAGCAAATCCCTTATTGTTATATCTCTTTTCGATGGTATAGTTTTCACCTTGTCTTTGTTGTAGGTTATGAGTCCGACAAGCGACTGAATCGGATTTTTAGGCGGAAAAGGGTATCGCCTGTCACAAACAACCCGGCTATTTTTAAAGGATGGAATATACTTTGAAACCGGATCGTCTATTTTGACTTTACCATCATCAAAAAGTTTCATTATTGCCGCGGCGGTTATCGGCTTTGTCATCGACATCATTCTGAAAAGGCTATCATATCTGACGGGTTCATGATTTTCAATATCCGAATATCCCCACTTGTTTTTATACACGATTTTTCCGTCTTTTCTTACAAGCAAAATTCCGCATGGAATTACCTTATCGATGATGTATTTGTTAAATGTATTGTCAATTTCATTTGTTTTAACCATATCAATATTTCCTCGAAAGCTGTGCTTCACATTCTTCTCTTGTAATTTCTCCACCGTTGCACTTCGTCATAAGCTCAACGTCTTTATCCTTCAAACGATAAAATGCAATGACAATCACGCCTAAAATCGTACCGATTGCAGGAATGAGCGTATATACAATCCAAAGCATATTGAGAGCAGATTCCGGTTGCTGAACACCTTGTGCGGCAATATCCGCAAAATCTGTAGCTTCAATTTCAATCCAGCCCGAAAGCCCGAGCAGGAAAAGACCGAGAGATGACGCAATCCCCTGAGTCAGCTTTGTTATAAAGGAGTTCAAAGCGAAGAATATGCCGGAGCAGTCCTTGCCCGTTTTGTATCTTGTGTATTCAATGGTATCGGGGACAAGAAAGCTTTTTGCAATCATAGAAACATTTCCCGGAAGCGACTGGATAACCATAAGGGTACAAACAAGAATGAAGTGCTTCGAACCGACAAAAAAAATTGAAAGCAGAGGTATTCCGCCGAGAAGTCCGCATAAAACAACCGTCTTGGCTTTTCCTAATCTTTTCGTAATTTTTGCGGTGTTTAATTGGGCAACAAGCCCGGGAATTGCCGAAATTGCAATAGGAATTATAAATACCATTGAATTACCGAAGTGATAATATGCAACAAAATTCGCAAGATTTGCGCCGGTTGCAAGGCAGGATGTTATAATTGAGCTCAAAAGCAGAATAAACAAATACTTGTTTGTCTTAACACATTCAATCATATCCTTGAAAGTGTAGTGTTCTTCTTCTGCCGATACATTTTTAAGCCCGACATTGTATTCTTTTATACCCGTAAGCATCGGAAGCATTCCGCACAAGAAAATCACAGAAGA
>CAKSSZ010000243.1 GCA_934489915.1 uncultured Clostridia bacterium
TTCCAGCACCGTCTCGGCAATGTCCAGATAATAATTGCATTTTTCCACTCGGTTCATCACATGTACCTCTCTTATCATCGGATTTTGCTTATTTCCCGGCTAATCTCATCATTTTTTCAATTCGCTGATCATGGCGGCCGCCCTCATATTCCGCCGTTAAGTACGCTTTGACAATATCACAGGCAAGGTCAATCCCCAGCACCCGCGCCCCCAAAGTAATGACGTTTGCGTCATTGTGCATTTTGGTCAGCCGTGCAGAATAAGTATCCGAGCAAAGTGCCGCCCGAATCCCCTTCATTTTATTTGCCGCCATGCACATTCCAATCCCGGTGCCGCAAATCAAAATCCCGCAGTCGCACTCATGCCGCTGCACCTTGCCGCATACCGCCTCGGCAATATCCGGATAATCCACCCGGTCGGTGGTATAAGTACCGCAATCCTCCACCTCATATCCCAGGCTTTTCACATAATCCTTTAATTGCTCCTTAAATTTCACGCCTGCATGGTCACAGCCGATTCCAACCTTTTTCATCGGTATCCCCTCCGTTTTCCTCATGATTTTTGATGCATTCGTTCTTCCAGCTCCCGCTGTGCCTGAGGCTTGCTGATATAAAGTGCCGTCAGCTCCTCCGGCTTGAGCCGGGGTGCAAACTGCGCCGCAGCCGCCACAGAAGAGGCCATGGGCAGACACAGCCGCCCCGGCAGACAGGGCTTACCCAGCCGCTCGGCATACATCCGCCCTCCGTCCCCGGTGAGCAGCGCCTCATCTCCCAGGAAGGAGCCGATCTCTTCCACCGTGGTGGCAAAGGGAGCCGTGCGGCATTCCATCCGCTCCCCGTTCCACCGGTAGCATGCCCCGTAAAGCCGCCCCCGGCCGCCGTCCAGCAGCGGCCAAATCTCCCGCTCGTCCCCGGCTGCCGTATAGGCTAACCCCTCTAAGGTATTAACCGCCGCAACCGGCTTTTGCAGTGCCTGGGCAAGCCCCTTCACGCAAGCCAGCCCAATCCTAAGCCCGGTAAAGGATCCCGGACCGTTGGACGCCGCCAGCAGATCCACCTCCTCCGGCGCAAGCTCCGTTTCTGTAAACAGCTGCTGCAGGGTGGGCATTAACCGCTGGGAATGTGCTCGCTTGTGGTTTAAGGAGATCTCCCCCAGGCAAACCCCATCCTCCCAGAGTGCTGCGGTCAGCATATTAGTCGCCGTATCTACCGCTAAAATCTTCATACCCTTCCCCCTCCCACGGTAATGGTGCGGAACTCATCCCCCCGGGACAAATCCCGTGCAATGGCAATATGATAGCTATCCTCCGGCAGCAGATCCGTAATATTCTCCGGCCATTCGATCACACAGATCCCGCCGCTGTTAAAATATTCATCCAGACCTGCGTCCCAGGCAAGAGCGGCGTTTAAGCGATACATATCAAAATGATACAGCGGCAGGCGGCCGCTGTAATATTCATTCACCAGAGTAAAGGTCGGGCTGGCAATCACATCCGTAATTCCCAGCGCACGTGCCATCCCCCGCACAAACACACTTTTCCCTACGCCCGGCTCGCCGTGCAGGCAAACCACGTCGTTCTCCGAAAGCCGTGCCGCAAACGCAGCCCCCGCCTCCATGGTTTCCTTCTCTGAGAGAGAAATCATCCGTCTCACTCCTTTTCTTCTTTTAAGTATATCACATTCTGCCTTTGCCTGTCAACTACCAAACAAGGGCTGCGGCAAAAATTGCCGCAGCCCCTTGATCATCCATTATTCTCTGCCCCGGCCGCAATTGACGCAATCGGGTCCTACCTTGGTTTCCACCTCATAGGCAATGGGAATCCGAATACAAATCTTCTGGGAAATCATCAGCTCGCAGGCGCCCTTGCAAGATCCCTCTACCATTTTCACCTGGGGATCCCCGTAGCACTTCGCCTCAATTTCTCCCAACAAAGCCTTCGGCTTTACCGTAACGGGAGTTTTGACCTCCGCATACTGATACACAGCCTTTTCGCAATCATGGCAAGACTTTTTTTCTGTTAATTCCTGCGTTAACGGTTGCATTTCATTCATAAAAATCTCCTCCTTGGTTCGTTATCACCTTATGCAGCCGGAGGAAGAGCTGTGCAAGTCCGCCCAGTCTTTTATGATTTTTTCCGTTTGGTCACCTTGGAAATATCGTAAGGCGTGATCTGATACACATAATAATTCAGCCAATTGGAATACAGCAAATTCGCGTGGGAACGCCAGGTCACGCAAGGCTTTTTCCGGGGGTTATCCCCGGGAAAATAATGCTTGGGCAGGGCAATTTCACACCCCTTTTCCAAATCCCTTGCATATTCCTC
>CAKSSZ010000244.1 GCA_934489915.1 uncultured Clostridia bacterium
GCAAGGGGGATGCCGGATGCCAATCCGGCTGTCCCTGTTCCAGCACCAGCAAAAGCCGCTCCAAGCCCAATCCAAACCCTACGCCCGGTGTAGGACTGCCGCCAAGCTCTTCTACCAACCCGTCATAACGACCTCCGCCGCAGACAGTCCCCTGAGCGCCGATACTTTCCGACACAAACTCAAACACAGTTTTCGTGTAATAATCCAGCCCACGCACAATATAGGGGTCAATTTCATAGGCAATCTGCATTCCTTGCAGGGCGCTTTGCAGTTTAGTAAAATGGTCGCTGCAATCCGGGCAAAGATAATCCAGAATCACCGGTGCGTCCTTAGCAATTGCGCTGCAAACCGGTGATTTGCAATCCAAAATCCGCAAAGGATTCTTCTCCAACCGTTCCCGGCAAGTGCCGCACAGATCCTCCTTGCGGGATTGAAAATACTCAACCAACGCCCGATTATATTCCTTTCTGCATACCGGGCAGCCAATGGAATTAATGTGCAGCTTTACCTCTTTGATTTTCAGCTCATCCAACAACGTATGAGCCAGAGAGATAATTTCCGCATCCACTGCCGGGCTTTCCGCTCCGAACACCTCAACGCCGAATTGATGAAACTCCCGCAATCTCCCTGCCTGCGGCTTTTCATACCGGTAGCAGGACTGCATATAATAGAGCTTGACCGGCTGAGGCTCCGCATATAAATGATGCTCCAGATAAGAGCGCGCGGCAGATGCAGTCACCTCCGGCCGAAGAGTGATGCTGCGGCCGCCTTTATCCAAAAATGTGTACATTTCTTTTTGAACTACGTCAGTTGTATCTCCGATTCCACGGTCAAACAATTCTGTATATTCAAAAACCGGCGTTCTCAGCTGCCGATATCCGAACCGTTCGCAAATGTCATTAATTTTGTCTTCCACGTATTGCCACTTATGTACCTCAACGGGCAAAACATCCTTTGTTCCCTTCGGTGCAATCATACCTGTATGCTCCTTTCGTACTGCTGGTCAATATATTCTAAAACCACTTCCTTCCCCTCGCCCGTTTTGGCAGAAAAGAGGAAAATGGAATCTTCCTCCGATAAGGAAAGAGTATCCATAATAACTGCTAAATTCTCCTGTGCCGCTTTTTTGGAAAGCTTGTCCGTTTTGGTTGCAATCACACAAAATGGCAAGCCGGTTGCACGGATCCAATCCATCATGGTAACATCATCCCGAGTAGGCTTATGACGGCTGTCCACCAATAAAAACAAGGTTTTAACACGGCTTTCATCCGCTAAATATTCATTAATCATATCCGCCCATTTTTGCCGTTCCGACCAGGAAACCTTTGCATAACCGTATCCCGGAAGATCCACAAAATAAATTTTTTGTTCAATCTCATAAAAATTAATGGTTGCTGTCTTTCCCGGGTTTGCGCTGATTCTGGCAAGCTTGTTTCGGTTGCACAGCTTATTAATAAAAGAAGATTTTCCAACATTGGAACGTCCGGCAAATACAAATTCCGGATATCCCCCTGACGGATATTGCTTTTTGGATACAGCAGAAATCACCAGCTCTGCCTGATGGATGACCATGATATCCCTCCCTACTTTTTCATAGCCAAGTATTACTGTCTCAGCGGCGCTCCCTGCGCCTCATCAATTGAAACAAAGGCCGGCTGATTTTTTGGGTATGCCAGCGCATAAGAAGCCACCTCATCCATCATCCGCACCGGCAAAAAGGTCATTTGTTCGCGAATTTCTTCCGGAATTTCCTCTAAATCACACTGATTCTCCTCCGGAATCAACACTGTTTTCATCCCTGCCTGGTAGGCCGCCAGCGCCTTTTCCTTCAATCCGCCGATGGGCAGCACACGTCCCCGCAGCGTAATTTCTCCAGTCATGGCTACATCACGCCGTGCCGGAACTTGGCTTAATGCGGAAAGAAGCGCCGTTGCAATGGTAATTCCCGCGGAAGGGCCATCCTTCGGCGTTGCGCCCTCGGGAACGTGAATATGCAAATCGCAATTATTATAAAAATCAGGAGAAATCCCGTAAAAATGTGCTTTGGAACGCAAGTAGCTCACTGCCGCTTTTGCCGATTCCTGCATCACATCCCCCAGCTTGCCGGTCAGTGAAAGCTTACCGGTGCCCGGCATCACATTCACCTCTACCGATAGGGTAACGCCCCCTACCGCTGTCCACGCCAAACCGTTTGCAACGCCGACTTCATCCCGGTCGTTCATGTGATCCGACCGATAACGCTTTTTCCCTAAATATTGCTCAAGTCTCGTCTGGGTAACTTTAACGGTT
>CAKSSZ010000245.1 GCA_934489915.1 uncultured Clostridia bacterium
TCTATTTGCTGCTTCGCTTTGATCTCCTGCACAATTCCTACTGCGGTATTCACCACAATCACCAGCATAAATAAAATATTTTTCCATGCGCCTACGGCGGCAAGAGAGAGGGCAATCAAAAGATTCAGTCCGTTGAACACGGTACACAGATTCTCCCGTATGATCTGCGGCGTTGTTTTCATCACATTGTGTTTCATAAAAAAATCACTCCCGGCTTTTGTTTTTCAACAAATTACACGCGGGAGTGAGAAACAAGTTGGATTTTTTTATTGTTCCTGACCGCACCGGGGGCAATATCGGTCAGAAGGCTTTAACACATGACCGCACCCGGCACAGGTACGTCCGATTCTGTGTCCGCAGGAGCGGCAAAATACATTCCCCTGCGACTGTACCGCTCCGCAAGCACTGCAAACACTGCTGATATGCCGATAAATCGCATAAACAAACACCCCTGCCAGATTGGTAAACAAGGTCAAAATCCCCCATGCAGGCGCAAACAACTGAGCCTTTTCTGCATTTTGATATACCCACAGGGCGACGATAATCCAATAGATCATAAACAGAAGCATGGCAACGCTTGCAGCCAGCTTTAAAGTAAGCATGCCGTAGGGAACGGACTTGGGGTCGCTGATCACAATTGCTTTTCTCCCCTGCTCCTTTCCCAGACGACTGATCAGATACACCTTGCGGTTCTGAACCGTTTCCGCATAAAAGCCGTCCTCGTCATTCTCCTCATACCACTCCTTAGCATGGTCAGCCAAAACAGTATGGAGCATAAACTTATCCGATTTCACAAACCGAAACGCCGCATCCGCTCTCCCCTCCTGGCAAAACAGGCGGCTGCCCTCTGCCCGGCGCAGTACAAAGGTATTGCCGGCCGCAAAGGAAGAATTTTTTCCGGAGGATAAAATGTTATTTTGATCATCCAGCAGCAAAACATCGCAAATGTCATCGGAGGTATTGGCCAGGGCGGTAATTTCCTGCGGATTCATATGTTCCGACGCTTTTTCATACTGTAAGGCAAGGCTGATTTTCTCCCAATATACCAACCCCACAGCCCCGGCGCAAAGAACGCCGCAAAGAACCGCAGCAATCAGATAAACTGCAAAAATTCGTTTAAAATTCCGTTTTTCCAGGAACCCATGAAAGCGATTCATATCCTTCCACTCCTTTACTTAACAAAATCGGTGCCATAGCCAAAAGCACAGCTCCCACCAGTAAAATCGGCACAAATACGGTGAACAAACTGAATCCGAAAAAAATCAGCAAAGCAGGAACAATTAACATTACGCCGCCGACCGTCAAAAACAGCCCGGTCAGCGTCCGTTCCTCTCTTTTTTGCTTCAGTTCGGCACATTTTGCGTCTATTTCCGGCTCTAATGCTAAAATCAAACCCTCAATGTTATCCATTTGATTCATTCCTTTCTTTCGCCTAACCTGCGGCGCAGCTTTTTTGTTCCCTCATGGATGCGGCTTTTCACCGTCTTTGCCGGTACTCCCGTGATCGCCTCAATCTCCTGCAAGGTATATTCGTCAATGTATTTCAAACGGATGGCCTGTGCCTGCTCCGGCGGCAGTGCATCCACCGATGCCATCACCTCTTCATAGGCAATATGGGTGAAGGCCTGCCGCTCCGCCTGATCGTTCCCGGGGAGATCCACCTCAGACAAGGAAGTAATCGACGGCGAGCTGCGCCGTACAAAATCAACCCACCGATTTTTTGCAATGGTCATCAGGTAAGTGGCAAAGGATGCCCGCCCCTCCGGTTGATATCGGTCTATGGTTCGGATCATCCGCAAGAAAACATCCTGGGTCAAATCCTCGGTCAGGGCTTCGTCTCGGGTTAATCGAAACAAATATTTTGTCACATAAGGGTAAGAGCTGCGGATCAACGCTTTAAACGCCTCCTTCTCCCCTCTCTGACAGCGCCGTATCAATTCTGATTCCTTCACATTATCTACGCCCCCTTCTGTTCCATTACACGCAGAAGCAGCAAGAGCAAAGTACCCGCCGTGAGGAGCGTGAGACCGCAAAGAGATTTTCCGGTCAGCTTTTCCCGCAATACCAAAGACGAGAAAGCAACCGTCACTAAAATACTCAGCTTATCAATCGGAACCACCACGCTTGCCGAGCCGTCTTGCAAGGCGCGGTAATAACACAGCCAGGAAAGTCCCGTTGTAATGCCGGACAGGATCAAGAATAATACCTCCCGCTTGGTGATCCCCAAAAGCCCCGCCTGACTGCCCGTGGCGCCTACCACCAACCCATGCCATAATCAGTACAACAA
>CAKSSZ010000246.1 GCA_934489915.1 uncultured Clostridia bacterium
CATTCTTTTGTATGAACACTTTGAGGATGTTGTGATTTCCACAGTCAAAGAGTTTTATGCACATGACTGTGTCTTAAATGGGCAGTTATTCTTAAGCATCGATGATGCATATATTCAGTGCCTTGAAAAAAGAATCGAAAATGAGGAAAAACCGTGTACTCATTTAAAACACTCTCTTGTATCTGCAAAGCGCGAAAGAAAAATCTATAAAAAAGAAATATTGGGCAGTACGAAAAATGCGGACGCGAAAGCACTTCGTGGATCCTTGAAGTGGCTGCAAGAGCATGATGTTATTTCTGAGGAAGAAAATGAATTGATCTTCTCTATACGAAAAAGGCGTTATACCCTTGTGCATGAGCTGCTGGAATAAATAGGAAATGGATTAGATGAACAAGACATTCAAATGATTGTCAAGTTACTTAAACTTCAACAACGTATTAATACATGGCGCTTTCAACAGATTGATATGCCAATTATGGAGATTAAACTGCCAAAAGGAGCAAATCCTGATGATGTTATGGGCGGGGATGATGCTATTTTGGAAAGCATGTTCCGCATCCTGTTTTGTGGAGAAAGTCCGCAATTCAAAGAGGCTCTTGCAAAGGAGCATGCGAAACTTTAATTTAAACAGCAACGTTAATCGGATACAGCAAGTGCAACTGCAGATACCTCTGCCGGACAGTTATACCGATTATTCCGGACTTGTTCCTGCTCAGGTCCTGCAAGTATGTCAGGCGGCAGCAATTCCGGAAGCGCCCGCGGTAACTATGATAATCCAGAATACCGTTTGGATGACGATATGAAATTAGTATGGAACCGAAGATAAAACGTTGGGTAAATGTAAAAACGCAAGCAATTTTTTAAGAATTTGCATCAGGCCGCACAAAGAGAGCTAGTAATATATGAAAGTATTGTTTTGGAACACACACAATAATAGAATTAATGACATTATCAGTTGCGCAGTTAAAACGATGCAGATTGATTTTCTAGTCTTGGCAGAGTATAAAGATGATTGTCAAGAACTTTGTGCTTTGACGGGTATGCATAAATACATATCGGTTGGGTGCAATAAAATTCTAATGTTAGGATATCGTGATGACGTTGACATTGGTGAACAAGATGATCGTTTTAGCTTTCAAATAATAGGAGGCCAGTTCATCTTAGGCGGAATACACTTGCCCAGCCAGATGTATGTCGGTAATCAAGAAAGAAGAAAAATCGTGATTCGAAAGATCATTGATGCTGCACATAATCATGAAGTTAATCTAAAAACTAAGAAAACAATAATCGTAGGAGATTTTAACGAAGATCCCTATGAAGATGGATGCCTTGCAGCGTCAAACTTCTTCAGCCTACCATATGTTACGCAAAAAGCAACACGCAATATTGAAGGAATTGAATTTGAAAAGTTTTACAATCCTATGTGGAATCTGCTTGGGGACTTTTCACCGCCATATGGAACATACTTTTATAACGAGAGTAATCCAAGCGGAACATACTGGCATATGTTTGACCAGGTCATTATTAGACCTTGTTTAAGAAAAGCATTCTCTGAAAAAAATTTAAAAATTGTTACTACTATTGGAGATAGAAAACTTTTGGGACAAAGTGGGAAGCCGATTAGTAGAATTAGTGATCACTTACCTATTGTCTTTGAAATCAAGGAGAATTAAAATGAGCGACTTGAAAAATCTCGAAAAAGCATTTTCTTTTAATAAAGAGGACATTACTCCTCCCGAAACAGTTATTTATGGAATCGCAAAACAAATTGAACACTTTGCGCATGGACTTGTAAAAGCCGAAATAAAACAATATGATGGCCATACTGTATCATATATTCAAAAGAGCGGTCTCGGCGCATTAAGTTTGGCTCTTACAGGTAAAACTGAAGTAGATATCCAGAATAGCTTGGGAAAAATAGGATACTCCGAACACAAATTTGAACTTTTTTTATCTGCGCCAAAACTGCCACAATATAAATTCAGAGTCTTATTTTTCTCATATGGTATCAGTGGATATCCGGTGCAGCTGACGATTGAACACGGAACGGCAGCAGAAATAGCAAATACACAAAATACTGATGGCGTGTTTGATTGTAAAACTAAAGTGGAACTCGAAGAAATTGCCTGTAATATTTTTAACACCAAACGAATGATAGCTGTTATCCAGGAACTAATTGACGCTTCGATTATTGCAGAAACGGAAAACAGTGTACCTTCCGATAAGGTAGCCATAAGTGGAGAAACAACTGCTGAGCCGATGCAGAACAATACAGAGC
>CAKSSZ010000247.1 GCA_934489915.1 uncultured Clostridia bacterium
ACATAAGCTCCTGCTTGCCCGATCTGAAATGCCAGCTGGGGAGTCAGCTCCCGATTGGCGATTCCGCGAACGCCGTCAGTACCAAATAATTTACCCATCTTTACATAATCTCCTTTTAATATGCTATTTTAGAAATACATCTACTGTGTAGTCCCCGATTACTTTAACTCCTTCCACACTGCATTGGAACTTGGGGTGGATCTGATAGTTGCCGTCCACACAGCCGCTTAAGTCTAACAAAACCTGAATGGAATCCGGCGTGACCTGTGACAGATCGGATTTTGCTCCCTCCAGTTCAATTTGGAGAGAGGGGGTAATCACGCTTGCCTGCATGCCCTCTGCTACATTTTCCAAGCTGAAGTTGGAGATCTCCATCAGTTTTTTGCGATCGGATACCAGCACCGCCTCCACAGCAACATTTTTGATTCCGTCCACGGAAATGATATCACTTTCAAAGGGAATAGAAAAGACCTTTTTATAATTTTTTGTGGTTACTTCCGAAAGATCGAAGGTGCCGATGTTGATGGAAGTCAGCGCTTCTAATGCCTCTTCCCGCCCGGCAACCGTGACGGAAGAATTGGAAATGCGTGTTTCCTGCAGGGAATAATCCGCTACATCACAAGTGCCTGTCACATCATATTCCAGTTTGACCTTTTTGGTGGGGTATACCTTGCAAATCACCGTTACAACAGAGGTGGACGTTACTACCTTGTCAGAGTCCACCGGTGTTCCGTCTGCCCGGAGCAGCTGCAGCTTTACCTGTTTTTTTACGTCCTTTTTGGCGTCTGTTACATCAATCACTGCCACGATTTTTGAAATTTGATTCAATTGGGAAGTAGGACCTTGCAGCGTGATATCTTTTTGATACAGCTCCGGAGTGGCGGCATAAAATCCGTCCTTTGGACTGCCGATTACCTCTGCGGTGATTTCCCGGGTTTGCTGCTCTAAGGTGTCCACGGTGATGGTCACGGAGCGGGGGTTTTTTTCCACAACAGAGATACTGTCATCGGGAAAGCTCAGCTGCGGAGCAAAGGAATAGCTCCCTGGCTGGCGAATGGAGGATACATCAATCCCGGCAACAACATCCGCCGCCTTCAGACCGATGACAGACTGCCGCTTTCCTTTGGCACGAATACTGATGTTCTCTGTTGACTGCTCGGAAATCATCAATCCCTTTTCCTTCAGCTGATCTGAATTTTGCAGCTGAATTGGAATATTTTGAATATTGACCTCGAAAAGCGGATTTTCAATTTGCACCACATAAATCCACATCAGAACCGCCAATAGAACGGAAAATAGCTTCATGGCGGTATTTCTCTTTAAAAAATCAGTCATTTCGCTTCCCCCTTTTCACAAACAGGGACAGCCGTTTTTTCGATTTTTTTGTTTCCGGCTGCAAATAATCCAATAGAATTCGCTCTAAGCGATCCGGGGTCAGGTGCCGGAGGAGCTGACCGCTTCTTGCCAAAGAGATGGTGCCTGTTTCTTCCGATACAATGATGACTGCTGCATCCGACATTTCACTTAAGCCCAACCCTGCCCGGTGGCGGGTGCCCAGAGAACTGTTCAGATCTTCATTCTGGGTCAGCGGCAGAAAACAGGCGGCAGCTTTAATAATACCGTCTCGAATGATCACGGCGCCGTCGTGCAGCGGGGTGTTGGGCACAAAAATGTTCCCCAGCAATTCTTTGGAAACTACGGAATCCAAGGTGATTCCGGTAGAAATAATCTCTCCGATTTTTGTATTGCGCTCCATAACAATCAGTGCGCCTGTTTTTGAGGCGGCCAACGCTCCGCATGCGGCGGCAACCTCGGAAACGGTTTTCGCCGTTTCATCTTTCGGGGTGGCTTCTTCTACAATATTATTCAGCGCCATTGGCACCCGTCCCATTTTTTCCAGCGCCCGCCGCAGTTCCGGCTGAAAAATGACCAAAACAGCCAACAAGCCCACCTGAACGGTGTTTTTTAAAATAAAATAGATGGTATTCAGCTGCAGCCATTTACTGATTTGCAGCACAGCCAATACCAAAAGAATTCCTTTGACCAATTGTGCCGCTCTGGTTTCCCGCACCAGAAGGATCATCAGATAAATGACAGATGCGACTAATAAAATATCAACCAGATCCATCAGGCGGATGTGATCTGTGATAGAAAAATTCAGTTGGTTCAGAAGAAAGCTCATCTAACCCCCCCTTGATTTGTCTCTTATCTTTATTATACCTTTTTTTTGAGCTGTTGTCATTACTTTTTTCGGATTTTTTCATTATTTTT
>CAKSSZ010000248.1 GCA_934489915.1 uncultured Clostridia bacterium
ATTTTAAACGTTCCCTTTGCCATTGTTGACGCAACCTCTCTGACGGAAGCAGGGTATGTGGGCGAAGATGTGGAAAATATTTTGTTAAAGCTCATTCAGGCTGCCGACTATGATGTGGAGGCGGCACAAAAGGGAATCATCTATATTGATGAAATTGATAAAATTACCCGCAAAAGCGAAAACCCCTCTATTACCCGTGATGTCAGCGGGGAAGGGGTGCAGCAGGCATTGCTGAAAATTTTGGAGGGTACGGTGGCGTCTGTTCCTCCCCAGGGGGGCAGAAAGCACCCACATCAGGATTTTATTCAGATTGATACCACCAATATTCTCTTTTTGTGCGGCGGTGCGTTTGACGGTCTGGATAAAATTATTGAACAGCGAATCGGAAAAAAGACCCTTGGGTTCGGCGCTCAGGTGCAGGGAAAGCAGGAGAAGGATATCGGCGAGCTGTTAAAGCTGATTCAGCCGCAGGATTTACTGAAATTTGGCTTGATCCCGGAATTTGTGGGGCGGCTGCCTGTGGTGGTCTCCTTAGAGCCGCTGGATGAGGAAGCGCTGGTGAAGATCTTAACAGAACCGAAAAATGCGCTGACCAAGCAGTATGCAAAGCTGGTGGAGCTGGATAATGTAACGCTGCAGTTCACGCCGGAGGCGATCCGTGCCATTGCCAAAAAAGCAATTGAGCGGAATACCGGTGCCAGAGGCTTGCGTGCTATTGTAGAAGAAATTATGACGGATATCATGTTTGATATTCCGTCTGACCCGACCATTGAGACCTGCGTGATTACGGAGGATTGCATTACAAAATCGGCGCAGCCGGAGCTGACTCATAATCTGAACCGGAAAAATCTCAATGCTAAGGAAGAAAAACCGACCGTAGTGGAGCAGACTGCGGTGCAGTCGGAGGACAGCGCCTCTTAAAATATAAGCAAAGAGGCGATTGCAAAAATTCCTTAGCCTATGAGAGAGGGTGCAGTAAAACGAAATCGTTTTGCTGCACCCTCTTTTTGTCCCTTCGAGAAACAGTCCGGAATGGGCAAACGGAACCCAACGGTGCGTTTGCCTTGACATCCTCCGATGAAATGAATATAATAGTAATGAGAAGAACCAAGCAAGGAGGGAGAACAATGAAGCTGTTGATTGTGGAGGATGACCGTTCGCTGAACCACGGGATAGCGCTGTCTTTGAACAATTGGGAGGTGGTGCAGGCATTTTCTTTGCAGGAGGCACGGCAAGCGCTCAGCAAGGAATTGGATCTGATCCTTCTGGATGTGAATTTGCCTGACGGCAGCGGGCTTGATTTTTGCAAAGAGGTGCGGGCTTTCAGCCGGATTCCGATCATTATGCTGACGGCAAACGATATGGAGCTTGATATTGTGACGGGTCTGGAGAGCGGCGCAGACGATTATATTACCAAGCCCTTTTCTCTGGCGGTGCTGCGAGCACGGGTGAATGCGGTTGTCCGCAGAGGGCAGGACGAGGGGAGAGTCTTTCGGGAAGGGGATTTTGTGTTTGATTTTGAAGAGATGAAATTTTCCTGCGGCGGGACGCCGGTTACTTTAAGCAAAACAGAGCAAAAGCTGCTGAAGCTGCTGGTGCAGAACCGGGGCAGAACGATGACGAGAGAGAGTCTGCTGGATCGGGTATGGTCGGACGGGGCGGAATTTGTGGAAGAAAACACCCTATCGGTTTGCATGAAGCGGCTCCGACAAAAGCTGCCCGGACTGCCGGTGAAAACGGTGTACGGAATCGGATATGTATGGGAGAGGGAAGTATGATTATTGTGTTAGTGCTTTTGATTTTTTGCCTGCTGTGTGCCTTGGGGGTGCAATCTGCCCGGCATATGGCGTTATTGAACCGGCTGGACGCCATGCTGGACGCGGCGATCGGGAATACCTTTTCCGAAACGGATTTTACCGAGAGCAGGCTGTCTAAAATTGAAGGGAAAATGTACCGATATTTAACCGCCGGACAGGCTTCTCTGGCGCAGGTCAACAGAGAAAAGGATCGGATCAAGGCATTGATCTCGGATTTATCCCACCAGACTAAAACGCCGATTGCAAACATCCTGCTCTATACCCAGCTGCTGTGTGACCGGGGGGATTTGAATGAGCGGGCGGCATCTCTTGCCGGGCAGATTGAGAGCCAGACGGAAAAGCTCAGCTTTCTGATTCAGTCTCTGGTGAAAATTTCCCGGCTGGAAAACGGCATTCTTTCGGTTACGCCTAAGGAGACAAAAGTGCAAAAATTGCTGTCAGCAT
>CAKSSZ010000249.1 GCA_934489915.1 uncultured Clostridia bacterium
CTCCGGCACCTACGGCGTCCGCCTGGAAACAGAAACAAGCTCGGATATCGGCAATTATTATACGGAGGTTCAGATTGTATCCGGCAGTCGGGAGGAAGCTGCGGAAAATACTGCTTCCGTTGTACCGGTGGAAACTATCTCCCTTGGGGCCTCTAACACGACCCTGGGTAACCGTTCCAAAAACATTGACATCTGGATGCCGGGCGGCTGGGATACGGATATCACCGGGGAAGGAAAGGCTTGGGAATCGGGCGGAAAGTTACATATCAAGCAGTATGACAAAAATGATCATACCATGTATGTCAGCAAGCAGAAGCTGAACCTGATCGGGATGAAGGACATTACCTTCAGCTCCTATGTGACCAATACCAGCCGAGGCTTTAACTCAAAATATACCTCTTATGATACTTATTTTGAAACAGACTCTGACCAAAGCTTCTCCGGCAGTCTGGACAGCGTTCATATCAGAGGGAACAGCCAATGGCAGGAAAGAACTCTGGGGTTAGGGAACACCGGGGATTCCGCATATATAAAGTTTTCTACCAGACCTACCTCCGGCGGGTATGATAACCCTGAGGCGATTTTGGACTGGATTCGCTTTAACTATGCAAAATATACCTTCAGCCCGCAGGATTCCGCAGAGAATTTTAACCGCAGAGTCTATGATTTTACACAGGGTACCCCGAATATTTATGACACCTATTATGACGGAGAAACCAATCGGGTATACAATCCGGGCAGCGTTGTGATCAAAAAGGGGAATGACACGGTTTCCGCTTTTTGTGGAGACAACGGAGATTCTGTTACCATTTCCGCTGCCAATGAAGTCAAGAACAAGGAAAGAGGAATTTCCTTGCAGGGTGTGTATTTTGCCAGAAATAATCTGACTGACCATACGCTCTTCCTGGACGGAAAATACACAAAGAAAAATGTGTATTATGTTGCTGCAAAGGATGGAAAGGTGACCTTTACCCCGAATCAGTCATTTATTAAGACCCTGCGGGATAAGGGAGTCATCGGCGGTGTTCACAGCGACGAAACCTTTAAGGTGTTCCCTGTGTTTGGCTATGACATGGTGGAAATTCACTTTGAAAATGCCGACCGGGACGACAGCAAGGCTGCAACCAAAGGAAAATTTGATAAGAATAATAAGGCCTCTTATATTGTCAATGTGCTGGAAGCATGCGATAAGCGTGCGGTTCAAAAGTGCGTTTATAACAAATGGCTGGACTATTACACCATGTCGGTTCCCAGAGGATCGGTGATCCGGGTGCAGACCCAGCCTGTTTCTACCAGGACGGCAAACGGTGTGTTATGGTGGAGCTTTGACGGAAAACGGAGCGGGGTGACCTACCATAAACCGGGGGATACCATTGCCAGCGGAACCAATCCGAACGGTGAGACAGTTGGGACCGCAGACTACAAAAAAGCGGATATTATTGCTACGGAAAACATGTGCATGAAGCCTGCCACCGGCGCCCAGACCTTTGAGGTGGGGTATTTCCCGACGGAGAAGAACAGTATTCCTGATGAATACAAGGGCGCAAACGGTCTGACCAATGCGGTTGTTCCTACCGATTCCATTACATCCGGTTCTTCCGGGGCAAACGGCACGGATAAGAACGGAAGATTTTTGTTTGATAAGCCATATATCGGCATGAACTGGGATCTTACCGCAATTGCACCCAACGGTTATTATACCCAGTGGGTAAATATGACCGGGGACGAAAACGGAGACGGTTATATTGACGCAAACGAAGCGGCAAAAATCAGAAATAAAAGTGCTATGCCGGATGAAGTATACGGCAATCAGCTTTCCGGGAAGCTGGACCAGGATCATCTCAAGCTGAATTATTATTTCCTTCCGAAAACCTCGGCAGGAAGCGGGAAAAAGACCGGCACGGTTGTCCGTGCGCCGGAAACCTTCTATCAGCTTGCCAATCATATTAAATCCAGCGCCAACGATATCCCGCTGGCGGGAGCGTATGTAAATGTGGGCGGCTTTATCGGGCAGACCGACGGGAAGGGCAGATATGCGATTGTATGCAATGATCTTCCTTCTGCAGGGAATGTCAGTACCACCATCAACGCAGACGGGTATTCCTACAGTACGATATCCAAGCTGCAAAGAGATACTTATATCAAGCTGGACGCACTGTCCAAATTTAATGTAACCGGGCTTGACGCAAGCTATGATGTAACCACCGGCGCTATTGCAGATGATTTTATTACGGCGAACGATG
>CAKSSZ010000250.1 GCA_934489915.1 uncultured Clostridia bacterium
ACTTTGGTGTTGGAAGGGACGGATCCTGCGCCCATGGATCATAACCGGTACGGTAAAATCGGCTTTGGGGCATTTTGCAGCTCGGTAAAATTTAAAAATTTAAAGGTAAAACGGATTACTTATCAGGAGGATCCTAAAAATTATTCTCCGGAATTTTAAAGCTGCCGGGGGAGGTAACAAAGTCAATTGGCTTTGTTACCTCCCTTTTTTAAATTGACAAAAAATGTGGATGCTGGTATAATAGAGGCAAGAGGAGTTGACATAAGATGAAAGCGAAAACAAAAGGAATGATCTCTATTTTAATTGCGGCATTTGGATTTTCAATGATGAGCGTATTTGTGCGTTTGGCGGGGGATTTGCCTTCCTTTGAAAAGGCGTTTTTCCGAAATGCAGTTGCGCTGGCGGTTGTGACCGGAATCATGCTGCGCCGCCATGATTCCTTCCGCCCTCAGCCGGGGAGCCTCCCTGCTTTATTTGGGCGGGCCGTTTTTGGAACGATGGGGTTGCTTTGCAATTTCTATGCCATTGATCATCTGGTTTTGGCAGATGCCAATATGCTCAATAAGCTCTCCCCATTCTTTGCAATCTTATTTTCTATTTTTCTGTTACATGAAAAACCTTCTTGGGTGCAGATTCTGGGAGTGGCGACTGCGTTTTTGGGAAGTGTGCTGATCATTAAGCCGTCTGCCGGAGGATATGCATCCCTGCCGGCATTGGTTGGGCTGCTGGGCGGCATGGGCGCCGGGGTGGCATATACCTTTGTGCGCCGTTTGGGGCAGCGGGGAGAAAACAGTTATTTTATTATTTTCTTTTTCTCTGCATTTTCCTGCCTGCTCTGCCTGCCCTTTTTATTTGTGGAGAGCACGCCTTTGCGTTTGCCCTCTTTGCTTTGTCTGATCGGAGCGGGGCTGTTTGCCTGTGTGGGGCAGTTTGGCATTACTCGGGCTTATTTTTATGCACCCGCCAGAGAGATTTCTGTTTATGACTATACCCAGGTGATTTTTGCTGCCTTGCTTGGATTTTTCATTTTTGATCAGGTACCGGATATGTGGAGTGTGCTGGGATATTGCTTAATTTGCGGCGCCGGCGTAGGGATGTTTTTTTACAATCGAAGATGAGGGGGAAGCGAATATGGGACAGCAGAGAAAAGGAAGAGCGGTTTATTTACAGCTGGCAGATCAGCTTCGGGAACAGATGAAAACGGGAGAATTGCAGCCGGGTGAGATGCTGCCGAGCGAATCAAAAATGATGCAGCAATACAGCGTTGCGCGGTTGACGGTGCGGGCAGCGTTGGATGTGCTGGTGGCAGAGGGCTTGGTGGAAAAACGGCAGGGAAAGGGCAGCTTTTGCAGGTTTCCTTCCGGGAAAAAACGGATCCATGTGTTGCTGAATGTGACGGATTATTATTTTGTTCCTTATTATATTCAAGGAATCGGAAAGGCGCTGCGCCGTAACGGAGCGGAGTTTGTGGCACTGGATACTTATGATTCCAATGATGAAATCAGCAGTTGTTTAGAAAAAATGGAGCAAAACGAATCGGACGGGGTCATTGTACAGATTAGCCCGAAGGATGGGTTTGACCGGGAACGGCTGACGACGGCTTTGGAGGGGCTTTCTGCACGGGGAATTCCTTATATCATGATTGATACGGTCTATGATTTTTTGCCCGGCTCTTATGTGACCGTCGGGGAAATGCAGGCCGGGGCGCTGGCGGCGCAGTGCTTTTTGAAGCATGGCCACACCAAAACTGCCGGGGTAGGAGTGGCACAGGATGACACTTCCCGACAGCGGATGGAGGGGTTTTCGGCTGCAATGCCGGTGCAGGGAATTTATCATGTGAAAGACGGCTGGGAGGAAGCGTTGCTCGGGGCGATCCGCTCCGGCGTGACGGGTCTGTTTTGCTTTAACGATTATGTGGCAAAACAAACTCTTGATTTGGTGACGGCGGCAGGAATTTCTGTGCCGGAGGAGATTTCCATCATCAGCGTTGACGATACGGTCATTTCGGAAATCTATCATTTGACCTCTGTTTCTCACCCCAAGTCGGTCATTGGAGAAGCGGCGGCAGAGGCATTGCTCAGCGGCAGTCTGCCCTTTTATAAGGAATATATCCCCCGCTTAGTGGAGCGAAACTCAGTGAAACAGTTGGCGGGAGAGAGATGAGGGAAAGGTACGGTGTAAACATGTTAAGTAAGTTTTTTAAAAGTATCATTGATCAGGACACAGCACCTATTGTTG
>CAKSSZ010000251.1 GCA_934489915.1 uncultured Clostridia bacterium
GCTAAGCGCTACGGGGTGAAGGCGGTGGATCGGATGAAGCTGTCCGACGTGCGCCGATGGATGAAAAAAACAAAGCTGCTGTTAAGCGGCGGGGGCAGCCTGATTCAGGATTCTACCAGCTCCCAATCGTTATATTATTATCTCACTTTGATTCAAATGGCGGGCAGGTGCGGCTGTCGAGTGATGTTATATGCCAACGGTGTGGGCCCGGTGCATTCCCGATGGAATCGGTTTTTTTGCGGGAAAATCCTTGATCGGGTGGATCAGATTACGCTGCGGGAGCCTGATTCTTTAGAGGAATTAAAGAAAATGGGCGTCACCCGGCCGCCCGCCTTGGTAACGGCTGATCCGGCGATTGGGCTTGCGCCTTGTCCGGAGGAAGAAACGAATCGGCTGCTTTCCTCGCTGCACTGTGAACGACCGTTGATGATTTCCCTTCGCAGCTGGAAGAATTTTGACCGTGACATTTCTACCGAGGTCAAAAAATATATGATTGAAATGCGCAGCAGATACGGCTGCAAAAGCTTGCTGCTGCCGATGCAGCCTTCCAGAGATCTGGAGCTGTGCCGGCGAACTGCTCACGGGACGGATGCGGTTGTTTTGGATCCTGCTCTTTCGGTAGAGCAGGTGTTGGGGCTGATGTCCAAAAGTACTGCGGTCATTGGAATGCGGCTGCACGCTTTAATCTATGCGGCTGCAGCCGGTACGCCCCCGGTTGGCATTGTGTACGATCCCAAGGTGGAGGGCTATCTCCGTTATATGGGGCTGGACAGCTTTTTGGGAGTGGATCAGTTAAACGCCGCAAAATTGGTGCAGCTGACGGCAAAAGCGGTAGAAAACGGTTATGGAACCGATTTGACGCAAATGCGCCGTTTGGCTTATCAAAATGCGGAGATTGCAGTTTCACTTCTTGATGCGCAGCCGGGGCAGCAATAGGGCGGCCAGATACCATAACAGTGTAATGACCAGCAGCCCCAGGTTTAAATAGAGCTGGGCACGCCACTCAATGCCATCGGCCGATTTGGTGAAAAACACGGTTTGCGAGGGCGCAAACAACGGATATAAAAAGTAAGTGAGAATTGGTGCGAGCATACCTTGCAGGAACTTTCCTGTGAGGTATGTTTTTTTGGATAAACGGTTCAGCATGCCAAAGGTTTGAAAGTGTACGCACAATCCCCCAAAGCCGGTCAGAGCAGAAGCAGCTGTCAGCTTGAGCCGCAAAGGGATATTTGACAGGAGAGAAAGCCGCTGCACCCCAGAGGTCATTTCCAACAGTCCACAGTACAGCGCCTGAATGGGAGCTGGGAGCGGGAACAGCACGGTGGCAGCGTTAATGACGATTTGAAACAGAATAATATATCCGCAAACCAGCAAGATGGAGTGCACTGACCCTGTAACGGCATGAGAAAAAATCTCCCAGGACAGAGAGCGGGGCAGTGGAGAAAAGGAGGCAGAGTCATTTTTTTTGCGAACGAACAGCCCAATCAGAAATGCAGCGCCTATATGAGCGGTCAGCAGCAGATATCCGGCGACGGGACTGCGAAACATTCCTGTTCCGACTGTTCCAATGAGGAAAAGCGGGCCGGCATTGTTGCAATAATAAAGTAGGCGGTTTCCCTCTTCATAGGAGATCCGGCCGGCCTGGGTCAGCTCGTGAATGGTTTTTGCTCCAATGGGATAACCGGCACAGGCGCCCAGGAAAAAAGCGCTTGCACCGTCGCCGGACACGCCGAAAAGGCGGCTGAAAAGCGGCTGTACAGGCCGGAAAATCCAAGAGAGACAGCCGGTTTGAATCATCAGGTCACTCAGCACAAAAAAAGGGAATAAGGCAGGAGCCACCGAGCGGGCGCACAGGACGAGACCGTTCTGCGCTGCCGCCATGGTTTGGGCAGGACAAGTCAATAAAAACACAAACAGTCCGCTAATGATTCCATACAATCCAATTCGTTTCATATCAGAACGCCTCCTTTTGTCTAATTCTATTCATGGCCGCTGCTTTTTTTGCATAAATTACTGTGAAAAGAGGTGCGCTATGAACAAACAAGGGCAAGAGATGGCAAGAAAGTGGAAAGAAAAAGCAGTACAGGCGCTGGAATTCCCGGAAGAGCTGGTCATGCCCCGCATTGTTATGACCGGGAATAAAAGCGTCATTGTGGAAAACTACAAGGCAATTATTGAGTACGAATCGGATTCTATCCGGATTAACACGCCCGGTTTTCTGCTGCAAATGAAGG
>CAKSSZ010000252.1 GCA_934489915.1 uncultured Clostridia bacterium
CAGCGAGATGCATTTGCAAGAAGCTATGCTCTGATTCATCCCTCCTTTACAGTTCAGGGATTTTCGGGATATTGTGATCCTATGGCAGTTTATCATGACATTGAGCCAAACAAAGCATTTACAAAAGAACGAATTGACAGAGTTCGTGCACACACTGCCAAGACAAGCATGGTAAAAGAGCTTTCCAAAACCTATGCTGCTGCGGAACATTACACAAAAGAGGTCATTTTCTTTGTTGAACAAGTGACTGGTCATGTGATTCCGGATTTTCGCTATGCTTTAAAATACGGTATCGATGCTGTAATTGAGCAGGCAAATTCAAAGCATGGTGATTTTTATAAAGCGGCTGCAATTGCACTTTCTGGAGTGAAAATATTAATCCATCGTTATCTGATTCTGATTAACGAACAAAAGCAGCATTGCTCGGCAGGACGCAGGGTGCAGCTGGCGTTTCTGGAAGCTGCCCTCAAAAAGATTTCTTGCAAGGGAGCAGACTGTTTATATGAAGCGCTTCAATTATATTTGTTGTTATGGATGGTGATGTGCTTGGAACAGGCGCCCAACCCATATGCATTTTCAGTTGGCAATGCAGACAGAATTTTTGAGCCGTACAGAAATGATCTGACGCGGGAAGAAGCAAGCGAGTTATTTCGGCATTTTCTGGTGTTTTATAACGTAGGTGATAGAAGCTGGGCAATTTCACAGAATGTTCTTCTGGGGGGGCGGGATTTAGACGGAAATGATTTGTCGAACACAATGACCTACGCGATTATGGACGCTTATTATGATATGAACCTGCCGCAGCCGATTCTTTCGGTTAAACTGCATCACAATACCCCCCAAGAAATATATGAGGAAATGGGAAAATTTTTCTTTTCACCGGGAGTGCTGACACCGTCACTTTTTAATGATGACGCTTTGTTTGAGGTGTTGAAGAAGAATCACGTAGAGCTGCAGGACATCCCGGACTGTTCGATTGCCGGATGTCAGGAACCGCTGATTATGGGAAAGGATAACGGCAATACGACAAATAGCTGGCTGAATTTACCGAAGGTTTTGGAAATGGTATTGACGGGAGGTATTTCGACAATTACAGGGGAAAAGCTGATGGATTGTGCGAGCTATGATTTTACCAATATTCGTGAGGTGTTTTATCGTACGCTTGAAACGGTAGTTGATAAAATGGTGGAGGCGGCAAATGGTGCCTCCTGTGCGCTTTCTAAATTAAAAGTTCCGTTTTTAAGCTGTTTTATGGGAGGACTGGAATACGGTGCAGATATGCGAGACGCCGAAAAGCAGGGAACCAAATATAACGGAAGTGGCTGCTTGGTTCATGGCTTAACTGTTTTGGCAGACTCCTTTCTTGCTCTGGATGAATTTGGCAGGAAGTATCCGAACGGAAAGGAAATGCTGGTTGACGCACTGAAAAAGAATTTTAAGGGATATGAAGATTTGCGAGAGCTTTTGCTATCTGCTCCGAAATTTGGGAATCATATTGATTGCGTAGACAATGAGGCGAAGGAGATTGCGCAAAGGGTTTCTCGGCTGCTGCGTTCGCGAAAAAACTATCTGGGGAATCCATTTCGCCCTGATTTCTCCAGTCCGTCCACTCATTTGACCTACGGTTATTGGGTTGGTGCAACGCCAGACGGCAGAAAAAGCCGTGATATGCTTGGTTATGGCGTTGATCCGCTTTACGGGGAAGCGTCTAACGGGCTTGGATTTCGTATGCTTTCCAATATGAAGCTTCCGTTTGAGGAATTTAACGGGGGATATGCATCTCATCTTGGCATTGACCCCCAGTATTTCTGCGGCCGTGACTATAAAGAAAAGGGAATGGAGTTTTATCATAATATTATCCAGCCTCTTTTCTTTAATGAATGGGAGGAAGGCGGCGTATCACCGTTTTATCTTTATGTCAATGTAACCACGCCGGAGACATTGCGTAAGGTGCTTGCCAACCCGGAAATATATGCACCCAGCGGAGTTTATATTATGAGAATTCATGGAACCTTTGTAAACTTTTTAGATCTTTCACCGGAAATTCAGGAGGATATTATTACAAGATTGGATTTGAATTCAACGCATATTGGATGTTAGGAAAAGGAGCCTGGAGCATAGTGCGGCCATAAAATCTTTTCTTGCCCCTCAGACTTGCTTTATTTAAGATACAAAAAACCGTGATACTTCTATCTGAAGCGATAGCGTATCACGGTTATTT
>CAKSSZ010000253.1 GCA_934489915.1 uncultured Clostridia bacterium
GGCTTATACCAAGCCAAAAACAGCGGTGAGAGAACGTTGCTGATTGTGGAAGGATATATGGACGTGATTGCTTTGCACCAAGCAGGGATTACCAATGCCGTTGCGGCGCTTGGGACTGCATTTACAGAGGATCATGCCAGACTGTTAAAGCGCTATGCCGATCGGGTAATTTTATGCTTTGACGCAGATGAGGCAGGGCAGAAGGCCACGGCTCGCTGTATTGAGATTTTGGAAAAGCAGCCGGTTTCACTTTCGGTGCTGACAGTTCAGGATGCCAAGGATCCGGATGAATATATTAGGAAGTACGGGAAAGACGCTTTTTTACGGTTGATGAACGAGGCACCCGGGCAGGTGGAATATCGGATCCGACAGTTACACCGTCAATATAATTTAGAAAATATTGATGAAAAAATTGCATTTGTGCACCAGGCAGCGATAGTGTTTGCCGGGATTGAAAGCGATGTTGAACTGGAGTTGATGATTAAGCATCTGGCGAATGAAACCGGCGTTTCGCCGGAAGCTCTCTTTTCAGAGGTGCAGCAGGTTTCTCAGAAAAAGAGGAGGGTGCTGCAGCGCTCGGAAGAACGCCGGGAGCGCCGCCTGCAAACAGCGGACAAGCAGGATGTTCATGAAAAGATGCTGCTTGGGATTTTATATGAACAGCCCGGTTTGGCAGAAACGCTTAACATCAATGCGGATTTTTTTCACAAGCCGGATCATCGGCTCATCTATCAGATGATCGAAACAGGCAACCAGGCGTATGGACAATTGTCCGAAGAGCAGCAAGGCTTGCTCAGCGAAATCGCAGTGCGGGAGCTGCACCTGGAGGATCGGGAAAGAGCTGCCCGGCAGCTGGTTGACGGAATTCGCCAAATGAGGAATCAACAGTTGTTAGAGCAGGGTGCTACAGACGCAGCCCAGCTGCAGCAGTTGTTGTTACAAGACAAAAGAAGTAAGCATAAACAGGCATAAAAGGGGACATGTAGTATGGCCGGAAACGAAAATAAAAAACAGGTAATTAAGGAACTCCTGGATAAGGGCAAGAAAAAGAGCATGCTGTCTTATAAGGAAATTATGGACGCATTGCAGGAAATTGAGCTTGACCCGGAGCAAATTGAAAAAATTTATGAATCCATTGAAAACATGGGCATCGAGATTGTAGGTGACATGGAACAGGAGCTGGAGGAGATCCAGTTGGAGCCGGAGGATTTGGATTTGTCCATTCCGGAGGGAATCAGTCTGGATGACCCGGTGCGGATGTATTTAAAAGAAATCGGGAAGGTGGAATTGCTTTCTCCCGATGAAGAAACCGTGCTTGCCCAGCGTATGGCTGAGGGGGATGAAGCTGCGAAGAAACGGCTGGCAGAGGCCAATCTGCGGTTGGTTGTCAGCATTGCAAAGCGTTATGTCGGCCGTGGAATGCTGTTCCTGGACTTGATCCAGGAGGGGAATTTGGGACTGATCAAGGCAGTAGAGAAATTTGATTACCGCAAGGGCTATAAGTTCAGCACTTATGCAACCTGGTGGATTCGGCAGGCGATTACCCGTGCCATTGCGGATCAGGCAAGAACCATTCGGATTCCGGTGCACATGGTGGAAACCATTAACAAGCTGATTCGTGTGTCGCGGCATTTGCTCCAGGAGCTGGGCAGAGAACCGACCCCGGAGGAAATTTCAAAGGAAATGAATATGTCCTTGGATAAAGTGCGGGAGATTATGAAAATTGCTCAGGAGCCTGTTTCTCTGGAAACTCCCATCGGGGAAGAAGAGGACAGCCATTTAGGCGATTTTATCCCGGATGATGACGCACCGGCTCCCAGTGAAGCAGCCTCTTTCTTGTTATTGAAGGAGCAGTTGGTGGATGTTCTGAATACGCTGACCAGCAGGGAAGAAAAGGTGCTGCGGCTGAGATTCGGTTTAGATGACGGGCGCGCCAGAACATTAGAAGAAGTAGGGAAGGAATTTAACGTTACCCGTGAAAGAATCCGTCAGATTGAGGCCAAAGCATTGAGAAAACTGCGCCACCCGACTCGGAGCAAAAAACTGAAGGATTACCTGGATTAAACACAATGGACGATAGGGCTGTTCTCACTCGGGAGCAGCCTTTTTTGAAAGGCAGATGAAAAATGCACGCATTGGATCTACGTTTACAAATGTTATTTTCTTTGACGCCGGAATGTGAGTGTGTGGCAGATATCGGAACTGATCACGGAT
>CAKSSZ010000254.1 GCA_934489915.1 uncultured Clostridia bacterium
AATCAACGGGGACTCTGCCGTTCCGGAATCCTCTTTAGTCAGGGATAAGGGCTGGGTTCTGAGGTAGCTGCCCTCCCGCAGATAAATCCGGATTCCGCCTGCAGGAACCGTTCCTGCTTTCCGTGCCGCACGAGCCTGCGCTACAGCGGCCTCCAGAGTTGCCAGCGGTGCATCAATGGTACCGGCGTTGGCGTCATTCCCGTCTGTTGCAACATAAATTGCATACACCGGGTCAGCGGCAAAAGCCACAGAAGCCAGCAAGGTCGGCAGCAAGAGGCATACCGTCAGCACAATTGCTAAAACTTTTTTCATTTAAACTTCACTCCTTTTCGTTTTTTAAAAAGTTTCAAAAACATTTTACCAAAAATAAGCTTGTTCGTCAATAGTTTTTTGAAAAAAAGGATTGCATTTTTATAGAAAATCAAGTATAATAAGTGTATTGTGTAAAATGGGGTGAAAAAAGGATGAAAAAAGGTGCAATGGATATGTGCAGTGGCCCTCTTGCAGGCAAAATGCTGACCTATACACTTCCGATTATTTTAACCGGAATTTTACAGCTTTTATTCAATGCGGCCGACTTAATTGTGGTCGGGCGTTTCTGCGGCAGCCTGTCTGTTGCAGCCATTGGCGCAACCGGTGCACTGACCAATTTAATTGTCAATTTGTTCTTAGGGCTTTCAGTCGGCGCCGGCGTCAGTGTTGCCCACGGGCTGGGGGCGGAGGATCAAAAAAGTGTATTCCGCACCGTTCACACAGCCATTCCCGTAGCGGCTTTGGGCGGCGCACTGCTCACAGTCATCGGGCTGTTCGGCGCCACCTGGTTTTTGGAGCTGATGGGAACCCCGGAGCGGGTGCTGCCGTTAGCTTCCCTTTATTTAAAAATCATTTTCGGCGGTATGATTGCCTCCATGATTTATAACTTCGGCGCTGCGATTCTCCGTGCCGCCGGGGATACCCGCGGCCCCTTACTGTTTCTGACCGTAGCCGGTGTAATTAACGTGATTTTAAATCTTTTCTTTGTGCTGGCGTTTCATATGGATGTTGCAGGCGTTGCATTGGCTACCATCATTTCTCAGTTTGTTTCCGCCATATTAATTCTGATTGCGCTGATGCGCCGGGAGGATGCGTGCCGTCTCTGCCTGCGGGAAATACACTGCTACGGAGACGCCTTAAAAACCATGCTTCGGATCGGTCTTCCGGCGGGAGTGCAAGGATCGCTTTTTTCCATTTCAAACGTGCTGATTCAATCCTCGATCAATTCCTTTGGCGAGGTAGCCATGTCCGGCAATGCCGCTGCGGGAAACATTGAAGGATTTGTTTACGTCACGATGAACGCATTTCACCAAACGGCGTTGAACTTTGTAGGACAAAATGCAGGCGCCAAAAAATATGACCGTGTACAGCGGGTTATGCTTCTTTCCCTTGGAATGGTCACAGCAGCGGGTGCCGTCGCCGGTATTCTGGCTCGGATTTTCGGTCGGACGCTGCTGGGCATCTATATTACCGACTCTGCAGACGCCATCCAATACGGTCTGATTCGTATGAATTACATCTGTCTTACTTATTATCTTTGCGGTATGATGGATACCCTAACCGGTGCAATGCGAGGATTGGGCGCCTCCCTGGAGCCAATGCTGATTACGGTCGCCGGTGTTTGCGTGTTCCGGATTGTTTGGATTTACACGGCATTTCAAATCCCTGCCTACCACACCTTAGGGTGTCTTTACCTGTCCTACCCGATCTCCTGGGCACTCACCTTCGCCGCACAGCTTGTTGCCTATTTCGGCATATTGCGGAAAACCAAACGATGCTCCCGGGAGGAAACAGTATGAAACACTACCAGTATTTTCAGAATCGGGATTGCGAATTTTTTCCCTGCCATTCCGGGACAGAGGACTTTTTCAATTGCCTGTTTTGCTATTGCCCCCTTTATCATTTGGGAAAGCACTGTGGAGGGCAATATACTATTTTGGAAAACGGTGTAAAAAGTTGTGAACATTGTACTCTCCCCCACCGCCCCGGCGGGTACGAAAGGGTCTTGAAACAATTGCAAAAGGAATCCTACTAATAATAGAAAGGAATGATTTGATGAATTTGATTGCACAAAATCTCCCTTCCCTTCGCAAGATCAGATCCAAGGAGGATTTGAAAGCAGGCTCCTTTTCTCAAAAAAAGCTGCTGCAACGGGAAACCTTTTCTTATCAGATTGC
>CAKSSZ010000255.1 GCA_934489915.1 uncultured Clostridia bacterium
GTACTGTTGCTGTGTCCTCCATGGACGGATTTTCCGTTACTGGTGATGACATGTGTGATTCTGCCCTATTTTCTTCTTTTTTATGTAGCTTCTCCCGATAAAATGCTGCGGCCTCCGAATAGACGGAAAGGCCGTTTTGTCCTTCCTCCGTAAGGGCATATCTCCCCCGCTCCACCCGTTCAAACCAGCGGTAATAATTACGATTCAGGATAGAAGAAATCTTTTTTCTGTCCATCTCCGTTTCCCCTGCCAGCTCTTCAGCGGATGCGGCTTCCCTTCCCGACAGCGCACATGCCAGATATATGGCTTGCTCCCGGTAAGCGGTCAGAATCCTCACCTTCGTACTGCCGCCCTGATTTTGTGAAAGCTGCCGCTGATGTAATTCCCGAAGCAACGCCGCTTTTTTCTTTGGCACAATGCTCTTTGCCTGCTCCGCTTTTTGGGGATGGAGCACAGGCTCCACCAAATTTTTCTCAGGCGATACATATAACAAGCCCAACTCCAGACGGGATAATAAATACAAAAGCTCCCGGTGCTTTTTGTCATATCGGTAATGGAGCGGCTTTGGAACAGCCAAATAAACATCCGCCCCCAGTCTTTGCCGCTGCACCCCCTGGGTCAGCAGTCGGACGGATAAATTCCGCTTCAATTCCACAACGACCAGTGCACCGTCTTTTTGCCCTACCACATCGCAATCCTTCACCTCTGCCTGAACAGAAAAACCAAGGCCTTCCAAAAAAGACTTAACACTGTCGTAAAGATCCGTTTCACGCATGCTCCTCACCCCGAAGCTGTTGTTCTAAGACTGCGGTAAATTTAAGAAAGGCGGAAGGAATCGCACATTGCTCTGAAATCTCCTGCCAGGTCGCCCACCGGTAGTCCTCCGGCATTTCATTCACTTGTACGAGAAACCCTTTCATCTGCCATTCAATATGAGTAAAAACATGCTTAGCGCTGCCGACAGGATGGATAGAAGTTACAGAGAACCCCTGTTTTTGCAATACCTCCAGACATTCCGCTTTGGTGAGATGCCCTTCCTGCTGCGGGTATTCCCACATTTTTGCCAGCAGCCCTTTTTCCGGCCGCTTGGACAATGCCGCACGGTCACCGCAGATCAATAACAGTACTGTTTTTTTCTCTTTTTTTCGTTTTTGAGGAGCCTCCTTCACCGGCAGTTGATTCATCACTCCCTTTTGATATCCTTGACACAGCACTTTCACCGGGCATTCTTCACATTTTGGCTGGCCGTTCGGCAAGCAAACCATGGCACCCAATTCCATCAAGGATTGGTTGAAATCTCCTACCCGCTCCGGCAAAATTTCTTGTAATTGCCGGGACATTGCTTTGATAACTGCAGGATTGCTGATGTTATCGTAGCTTGCCTGAATGCGGGAAATCACCCGAAGCACATTCCCATCTACCGCCGGTACCTTTGTTTGGTAAGCAATTGAGGCGATAGCCCCGGCGCTGTATACGCCGATCCCGGGCAGCTTTAGCAGCTGATCAAATTCCCTTGGCAGCTGACCGCCGTATTCCTGCATAACAATTCTTGCCGCCTTTTGCATATTTCTGACCCGATTATAATACCCCAAACCTTCCCACAGCTTTAAAATCGTATCCTCTGACGCTTCCGCCAAGGACGCAATCGTAGGCAAACGTTCTAAAAATCGGTCATAGTACGGTTTAGCTGCTTCAACCCTGGTTTGCTGGAGCATGATTTCAGACAGCCATACCCGATAAGGAGAAGGATCATCCCGCCAGGCAAGCGTTCGTGCATTCCGGTCATACCATTGGAGTAAAGGCGCTACAATCTCTTTTAAATTCATTCCTGCACTTCCCCTCCGAACCGTGATATTTGATATAGCTTATGATACAAGCCGTTCTTAGCATACAGCTCACTGTGTGTTCCTTCCTCTTCAATCCCCTGTTCTGTCAGCACCAGCACCCTGTCTGCATTGCGAATGGTAGAAAGCCGATGGGCAATGGTAAAAGTCGTTCTCCCTTTCGCAAGCCGTTCCAGGGATTTTTGAACAATCCATTCGCTTTCGTTATCCAAGGCAGAGGTGGCTTCATCCAAAATCAGAATGGGAGGATTCTTTAAAAAGACCCGCGCAATGGAAATACGCTGCTTTTGTCCGCCGGATAATTTAAAACCCCGTTCTCCCACATAAGTGTCATACCCATCGGGAAATTTC
>CAKSSZ010000256.1 GCA_934489915.1 uncultured Clostridia bacterium
CTCCTTTGCTCCTCCCAGCCTCCGGAGGGGGTGGACGGGCAATGGTATTCCTTTTTTATCGTTTTGTTGGATCACTGTTACTGGATCATCGGTTCATTGCTTGGGAACCTGCTGGGCGGCAGCCTGCCATTTTCTTCCGAGGGGATTGAATTTGCCATGACTGCCTTGTTTTTGGTGATTTTTACCGATCAGCTGATGGATCGGAAGAACCGCCCTTCCGGGGCGCTGGGGGTGGGGATTACCTTTTTATGTTTGATTTTGCTGCCTAAGGATTTCTTCCTGTTAGGTGCTATGGCAGGCATCCTGTGCGGTTTGATATTCTTAAAGCCAAAGCTGGGGAGGGAGCATGTATGAATGATTTGCAGGTACTGATCACTGTTTTATTACTGGCACTTGCAACGGCGCTGATCCGTTTTCTGCCTTTCCTGGTGTTCCCGTCCGGGAAAAAAATTCCGCCGGCGGTATTATATTTGGGAAGGGTATTGCCAGCGGCTGTTATGGGAATGCTGGTAGTATATTGTTGGAAGGACATATCC
The DNA here is from genome assembly GCA_934489915.1 of uncultured Clostridia bacterium. Taxonomy (GTDB): domain Bacteria; phylum Bacillota; class Clostridia; order HGM11514; family HGM11514; genus SIG438. The sequence continues at coordinate 537 of CAKSSZ010000256.1, forward strand.
TTTCTGGGTGGTTCTCATGGAATTCCGGAGGCCTTGGCTTCTGTATTTGTGGTGATCAGCTATTTAAAGCGGCGCAATTTGCTGCTGTCAATCGGAGGCGGAACTGCCTTTTACATGATTTTGGTACAAACGGTGTTTTAAGGCTTGACGAATGCCGGTTTTTTCGGTACAATAATAGAGAGAAGGGAGGAGCTTCATGAGCGCATTGATTTACGACGTAGAGCGGGGCAGCCTCGCTTGGCGGCATGGAATCAGACCGGGGTGGGAAATCCTGACCATTAACGGCGAACCGGTTTATGATATTTTGGAGTACCGCTTTTTCTGCGCCGAAGATGTGGTTCGATTGGAGCTGCTTACCGACAAAGGGAAAAAAAAGAAGGTAAAAATCCATAGCCGTTATGAGGATTTGGGAATTTCCTTTGAAAATCCGCTGATCGATCATGCGAAAAGCTGCCATAACAAGTGCGTGTTTTGTTTTATCGACCAGCTCCCGCCCGGCATGCGGGAAACCTTGTATTTTAAGGATGACGATTCCCGGCTTTCCTTCTTGCACGGCAATTATGTGACCCTGACCAACATGAATATGTCCGATCTGGAACGAGTGGTAAAGGCGAGGATCAGTCCTTTGAATATTTCTGTGCAGGCAACCGATCCGCAGCTGCGGTGTAAGCTGCTGCACAATCGGTTTGCCGGCGATTTAATGGATAAAATGCGGTATCTGGCGGAACACGAAATCACGATGAACTGCCAGATTGTATGCTGTAAGGGCTTAAATGACGGAGAGGCCTTCCGGAAAAGCGTGCTGGATCTGGCGGAGCTGTTCCCCTATGTTTCCAGCATATCGGCTGTGCCGGTGGGGATGACTCGCTATCGGGAGGGGTTGTATCCGTTAGAGCCATATACCAGAGAGGACAGCCGCCGGTTTTTGGAGCAGCTTTCTTCCCTTCAGGAAGAACTGCTAAAATGGATCGGAACCCGGCTGATTTTTGCCGGGGATGAATTTTATCTCAATGCAGGGCTGCCCTTGCCTGAGGCGGAGGAATATGAAGGATTCCCTCAAATTGAGAACGGAGTGGGAATGATTTCTTCGTTTCGGGAGGAATTTTATGACGGTTTAGCGAATTGGGAGTGCAGGGGAGGAAGCCTTTCTCTGGCAACCGGTAAGGCTGCGGCGCCGCTGTTTCGTCAGTTTTCCAAGGATCTTAAGGAGCGGGGGGTAAATTGTCGGGTCTATGAGATTGAAAACTGTTTTTTCGGAGAACGGATTACTGTTGCGGGTTTAATTACAGGGCAGGATCTGATCGGTCAGCTGGAAGGAAAGCCCCTGGGAGCAGGACTGTTGATTTCCCGCAATATGTTAAAGGCGGATGAAGATATTTTCCTGGACGATATTACGCTGTGCCAGGCGCAGGAACGCCTGGGTGTACCGATCCTCTGTGTGGAGGACAGCGGATATGATTTTCTGGAAAAAATAAAGATAATAGGAGAAAACGAATGCAAAGAAAACCAATTGTAGCTGTAGTAGGCCGACCCAATGTAGGCAAATCTACTTTGTTTAATCGGCTGGCAGGGCGGCGCATTGCTATTGTGGAGGACACGCCGGGGGTGACCCGGGATCGGATTTATGCGGATGTGGAATGGCTGAACCACGCTTTTAT
>CAKSSZ010000257.1 GCA_934489915.1 uncultured Clostridia bacterium
GCATACCTTGTAAATGAGCGTCAAATGACGCATCTGTTCAGGTTGACAGATCTGAACCAATACGAAGGAGAATCTGCTATGTGTTGTTGTAATCGTAGAAACAGAGCCGCAGCTCGCTGCAAACGTTGGAAAGAATGCAGACGAACCACCCCTGATATGGATATTTACCGCGGGCAAGCGCAAACCAATGACAGCTGCTGTCAGAATCGCTGCTGCGGGGCATAACCGCAAATCGGATCATTCGGGGCAAAAACCGTATGGAAACAATCGGTTTTTGCCCCGGAATTTTATATAAAAACAACGGATGCTACTTTAAATGTTCTCCCATCATTGACAGAATACCCGAAATGTGATATAATATAAGGAAAAATGCACCGGCAGATGCCGGAGGCAGAAAGGAGGAGGGAATGAACCGCAAGCAATCATTTGTAGCAGCCATTCGGCCGATTTTGGATCAAACGTATCCCGGCGCATGCTGCTCCCTATCCTTTGCCCAGCCCCATCAACTGTTGATCGCCACCCAATTGGCCGCCCAATGCACGGACGCGCGGGTAAACCTGGTCACCCCCGCCCTGTTTCAGCGTTACCCAACGGTGGAAAGCTTTGCCAAGGCCGACCAGACAGAACTGGAGGGCTACATTCGCTCCACCGGCTTTTTTCGCAATAAGGCCAAAAACATTATCGGCTGCTGCCAAATGCTTTTGGAACGGTATGACGGTATCGTGCCGGATACCATGGAGGAGCTGTTGACCCTGCCGGGGGTCGGGCGAAAAACAGCAAATCTGATTTTAGGGGACGTTTTCGATCAGCCCTCCATTGTGGTGGATACCCATTGCATCCGCCTGTCTAATCGAATGGGACTGACCCGGCAAAAGGATCCTGCTAAAATTGAAGCAGAGCTAAAGAAAATTGTCCCGACTGACTACCAAACCAGGTTTTGTCATATTTTAGTGTTTCACGGCCGTGCCTACTGCAAGGCACAGCGGCCGGATTGCATCGGCTGCCCCATTAACGAACTATGCCCCAAGCGGCTGACCCCGAAACAGGCAAAAACAAATTTGTAATTTACAAATAAGAAAGGAACGCATACCAATGAAACAGCTTTTATTAGGAAATCAGGCTGTGGCAAGAGGGTTTTATGAGGCCGGCGTAACGCTGGTTTCCTCCTATCCCGGCACGCCCAGCACAGAAATCACGGAATTTGCAGCACTCTATGATGAAATTTACGCAGAATGGGCGCCTAACGAAAAAGTCGCCGTAGAAACTGCCATCGGCGCTTCTGTCGCCGGAGCCAGAGCCGCTGCCTGTATGAAGCATGTAGGCTTGAATGTAGCGGCAGACCCGGTGTTTACCGCTTCTTATACCGGAGTCAACGGCGGATTGGTGATCGTCGTAGCGGATGACCCCGGAATGCACTCCAGCCAGAACGAGCAGGATACCAGACGGCTCGCACAGGCGGCGAAGCTGCCTGTGCTGGAACCTTCAGACAGTGCAGAATGTAAGGAATTTGCAAAGCTGGCCTTTGTATTGTCCGAAACCTATGATACTCCCGTAATTCTGCGGCTCTGCACCCGGGTGGCTCACTCACAAAGCCTGGTAGAGCTGTGCGAACGGGAAGAACTGCCTTTGCGGGAATATGTAAAAAACCCCGGCAAATATGTCATGATGCCCGCTATGGCAAAGGTGCGCCATCCAATCGTCGAGCAGCAGCTGCGTGACTTTGCCGCTTTGGCCGAAACTGCCGATTTTAATCGGGAAGAAGATGGTACCGGCATGGGCGTTATCACCTCCGGTATTTGCTATCAATATGTGAAGGAAGCACTGCCGAATGTAGGCGTACTGAAGCTGGGCATGACCTACCCTCTGCCCGCCGGGAAAATCAAGCAATTTTGCGCCAAGTATGACACCGTTTATGTGATTGAAGATCTGGAGCCGGTTGCAGAAGATTTCTGCAAACAGCTGGGGCTTACCGTCATCGGGAAATCTCTTTTCCCTATGGAAGGAGAATACAGCGCCGAAATGATCGCCTCCCGGATTTTAGGTACTGTTCCGGATACCTTTTCGATTGATGAAACCCTTCCTGTACGGCCGCCGGTTCTTTGTGCGGGCTGCCCTCACCGGGGAGTTCACTACACCTTAAAGAAGCTTGGCCTGCGCGTCACCGGCGACATCGGCTGCTATACCCTGGGCGC
>CAKSSZ010000258.1 GCA_934489915.1 uncultured Clostridia bacterium
TTACAAGGGAATTTTAGAACAACATACACTGCTTGCCACTGCAACAACCGGGCGGCTTGTCAGCGAAGCAACCGGCCTGACAATTCAAACGTTGTCAGACCCTTCCGGCGGTTTTCAGCAAATTGCAGCCCGTGTGTCTTATAATGAAATTGACTTTTTGCTCTTTCTGCGGGATCCCGCTGTACCGGTCAGCCCGGAGGTAGACGATATGTTAAAGCTGTGCGACATTCACGCCATCCCTTATGCAACCAACCTGGCAACGGCAGAAGTATTGATCCAGGGCTTGGCAAGAGGTGATTTCAGCTGGCGTGACCTGATTAATCCAAAACACGCTATTTGAGAAAGGATATCAACATGAAACTGAAACATTTATCTGCATTTGTTTTATCCGCCCTGCTGGCAGCTGCACCGATTGCAGCTTACGGAGCAGATATTACACTGGACGAAAATACCGACTTTTCCGGCGACTGCTTCCAATTTCAATTTGAAGGACAGCAAAAAATCACGGACGAACAAACATTAACGCTCGCCGCTTACAACGACCAACAACAGCTGGTTGATTTACATACGCTGTCGGTAGCGGGTTGGAGTAAGTACAACCGTTTTCCGGTTCGGTTAGACGACTATCTCACAGACAAAAACAAGGCAACTACGTTAAAAGCGTTTCTGTGGGATAACACGTTAAATCCCTTTGCCGCCTGCTCTGTATTGGGGAAATCTACTGTTACCAATCTGGAGCAGCCCACCGTGTGTACCTTTTATGACAATAAGCCGGCCGCCCTCAGCATTACCTTTGATGACGGAAAATACGATGCAGCAAAGTATTATAACAGTATCTTTCGGCAAAGGGGTTTATGCGGCACTGCATTTTTGATTGCAAATTCTACCTTGCAAAACGACGTTCCTAAATGGAGAGAGTTATTGAATGAAGGATATGTCGATGTCGGCAACCACTCCGCATCCCACGCAATCAAATATGACGAATCATCTGTCACTCCTGAAGTATTGGAGACTGATATTACAAAAGCATATGAAAATCTTTCCGAATGGTTCCCGGATCAAAACATCCTTACCTTTGCCTCTCCCTGGGGAAGGATTACAGAAGATTCGAGAGCAGAAATGAAAAAGAACCACTACGCCAACCGTATTGCAGGCGGAAATTTGCAAAATGCAAACCCCCAGGGCGACAATTGGTTCTCCATTCGGTGCTTTACTTATAACGGTCATACAACAGCAGAAATGAACGGCTGGATTGACAATGCCATTCAAAATAAAGGTTGGGCAGTGGAGCTGCTCCACTCCTATGTTCCCGGCGATACACCGAACGGCTTAAATATTGCCGAAACGATTTTTGACGAGCATACAAAATATATTGCAGAAAAAAAGGGTCAACTTTGGATTGCAACCTTTAACCAAGTAACCGCTTACATCAAAGAACGGCAAAGCGCAACCGTGACCATTGACTGGGCAAATGAAACCACAATGGGATTAACCGTGACCGATTCCTTGCCCGATCAACAGTTTCACCAACCGTTGACTCTGACGGTCAATGTCCCGCTGGATTGGAAAAACGGCGCCACTTACTCCCAAAACGGACGCGGCGACTATTCCCAGGTCGTGCACACCGCCCCCGGGAAACGCTATGTGCAAATCAATGCCATTCCGGATGGCGGCCGGGTGATTCTGCAAAAACGGTAACATCATAGCATCTGCATAAAAAACACCTTTTATCATATACTGCGATAGAAGGTGTTTTATTTTGCATAGATCTTTAAAATTACCGAAATATTCCAATTTATCCTTTACATAAAACTCCTCTGATTGCAAACACTAACTTTGCACTAAATGTGAAAAGGAGTTTTTAGCGATGAGAGCAACCGGAATAGTCAGAAGAATTGATGATTTAGGTCGGGTCGTGATTCCAAAAGAAATTCGACGCACCATGCGGATTCGTGAGGGCGACCCATTGGAGATTTTCACGGAACGGGACGGAGAAGTCATTTTTAAAAAGTATTCCCCCATTGGTGAGCTTGGAGACTTTGCCGCACAATATGCAGATACCTTGGCAAAAACCAGCGGTCACTGCGTTTGTATCACCGATAAGGACACCGTCATTGCAACCGGCGGCATTCCCAAACGGGAAATGGCAGACAAGCGTATTTCCCCGGAATTGGAACAAATTATGG
>CAKSSZ010000259.1 GCA_934489915.1 uncultured Clostridia bacterium
TGGTCGGGAATACAGGATTTGAACCTGCGGCCTCTTCGTCCCGAACGAAGCGCGCTACCAAACTGCGCTAATTCCCGAAAAATCATTCTTTTTGTCGAATTGTGAAAAACCAACACTCCCTCAACTCGAACAAGAAATATTATACCACAAAAATCATCGTTTGGCAAGTATTTTTTTAAAAAAAGACAATTATTTTTTTCTATTCCTATCTTTCCGTCAAAAAAGCCAACTCTTCCGGCGTTAAATATCGCCATTCTCCTACCGGAAGCGTTCCTAACGATAGCTTCCCGATTGAAATTCGCTTTAAGGATATCACCGGGAACCCGACGGCTTGGAACATTTTCCTGACCTGACGGTTCCGCCCCTCGTGAATGGTCAAAAGAACACGGCTCTTTCCACCGACGGTACCGGCCGGCTCTGCCTTTGCCGGGGCAGTCAGGCGCCCCTCTAGCAGAATGCCGCACCGGAGCTTTTCTAAAATCTCTTTCCCCGGCACCCCCTCCACCGTAGCCAAATAGGTTTTTTCGATTTCGTGACCCGGATGGGTCATTTGATAAGCAAACGCCCCGTCATTGGTCAGCAGCAGCAACCCCTCTGTATCATAATCCAACCGTCCGACCGGGTAAATTCGTTGGGAAACATCGACAAGATCCAGTACCGTCCTTCTTCCGAACTGATCTGACGCAGTCGTCACAACCCCACAAGGCTTATGTAACATAATATAAACCGGAGCGGCATTGTGCTTGATGGAAACACCGTCCACCGTCACCGTGTCCCACTCCGGATCCACCTGCTCTCCCTGCTGGACCACTACCACGCCGTTCAGCATCACTCGCCCCTGGACAATGATCTCTTCGCATTTTCTGCGGGATGCAACACCGCACTCCGCCATGTATTTTTGCAGTCTCATCACTGCCTCCTCTCCTACCGTGCACCCATCCACCGTTCCAGTAATTGCTCCGCCGTCAGCCGATACCGTTTCCAACTGTCCGACGATACGGATTCTGCCGCCAGCAAATTCGTTTTACCGATCATTTTACCGTCCGCATATAACTGTGCCTCCCCCAGACGCATTCCCCGGGAAATAGGGGCGTCTGCCTGAAAGATTGTGGTTTTTACCTGTACGTCCGGCTGCTCCTCCTTTGGGCAAATCAGCGCAAGCTCTTCTTCTGCCATCAGAGAACAAGTTTCCCGTTTTCCGCCCTGAACAGCGGCATGGGTAACCGTCTCTCCCTGGCACAGAACAGTTTCCTTACGAAATTCCGAAAAGGCGCGGTCCAGCAAATCGGTATGATCCCGCCAATCGTCCGGATCGTTCAAAGTAACTGCCACCACCTGCATTCCGTTCCGAGTGGCAGAGGTAACCAATGCCCGGCCGGTACTCTTGGTAAACCCCGTTTTCACACCGTCACAGCCCTCATATAAGCGCAGCATTTTATTATGGTTGGATAACTTTCTGCCATAATCCCGCCCGTTCCAGGCAATGGTGGTTTCCCGGGTAGAAACAATTTTACAAAAAAAGGGATTTTTCAATGCATAGCAAGCAATCAATCCCAGGTCATATGCCGTTGTATAATGTCCGTCCTGCGGGAGACCGTTTGGGTTTTCAAAATGTGTATTGACTGCACCGATTTCCTGCGCCTTTTGGTTCATCAAATCACAAAAATGCTCCACCGTACCGCCTATATGCTCTGCCAGCGCCACAGCGGCGTCATTGCCGGAATTCAGCATCAATCCATAGAGTAAATCCTCCACTGTTAGCTGCTCTCCTTCTTCCAGCCAAATAGAAGACCCTTCCACACCTGCCGCATTTTTCCCAACGGTGACAAACTCCAAAGGATCTGCATGCTCCAGAGTAACCACTGCCGTCATAATTTTGGTGGTACTGGCCATCCCCAGCTGCTGGCGGGAATTTGACTCCCATAAAACTTTCCCTGTCGACTGCTCCAGCACTACAGCAGACTGTGCCGACATTCCATATCCTTGCATTGGAATCAGGCAAAGCAGCAGTGCCATCACTATCATTCGCTTTAACAGAACAATCACCTGCCCTTATCCCAAGTATATGAGCAGGTGAAAAAACTATTCCTCAGATTCTTCCTTTTGACCCTTTTTGCCGGAAATGGCATGGCTGATTTTGTCCACCGCGTCGG
>CAKSSZ010000260.1 GCA_934489915.1 uncultured Clostridia bacterium
TTTTAGGGATGAGGCAATAAACAACGTATTTTTTCTCCTATTTTTTTCTAAACTTTGTAAATTGAATCCTAATTTTTTATAATTTTTTCTATTTTTTGAGCCTGATTTGAAAAAAATTTAAAAAAATTTTTGTTTTGCTCAAACCCGCATGAAATCAGGAATTTTTGTCATGCCGGCGCAACTGTTTTGCAACATTTTTGTAACAAAGGGGTTGACAAAATCGTCCGACTTGCGTTATAATAGCCAGTGTTCAAGAAAACGACAGGAGGTCTCAAGTTATGTTGCAGAAAGAAACGGCAGTGCCGAACCGCTCTTTTCACAGAGTGATGTCAGGCTTTGCTGCCGCCATTGTACTGCTGCTGAGTATGATGATCACAACCGGTTTTACTACGATTCGTCACGTCACCATTGACGACGGATCCGGCGAACTCCGCACCGCCGTTACCATGAAGGATACGGTTGGCGCAATTTTAGCAGAACAGAATATCCAGATTAAAAAAGGGGATGTAGTAACCCCGTCTCTGAATAGCGAATTATCCCGTGATCAGCAGATTTCAATTCAAAGAGCAGCTCAGGTTGTGCTGAAAATTGACGGCAAGGCTACCACCTACTATTCCGTAGCCAACAGTGTAGAAAGCTTTTTGGCAGAAGCCAAGGTAACCGTCGGAGAACACGACGGCTTTAACGCTTCCATGGCTGACCCCATTACCAACGGGCTGGAGCTGAATATCGACCGTGTGAACGAATATTATTACACGGTGGATGAAGCCATTCCCTTCAATGTGCAGGAAAAGGGCACTTATTCCCTGCCGAAGGGAGAAAGCAACGTGCTGGTGGCAGGGCAAGCCGGTATTCGGCAAAAACAATTTGTGATCCGTTATGAAAACGGCGTAAAAGTATCTGAGGAGCAAATCGGTGAAGCGGTTACGCAGCAGCCGGTAGATGAAGTACGGGAAACCGGCTTACTGGATGTGGTTTCTACCTCAGCCGGTAATATCGCTGTCCGTGCTACCCACTATATGCAGGCAACCGGTTATGACATCGGCTATGAAAGCTGCGGCAAGCTGCCCGGCGATCCGCTGTACGGTATTACCGCAACCGGAATCCGAGCCACATACGGCGTGGTTGCCGTTGACCCACGGGTAATTCCCCTTGGCTCTAAGCTGTTCATCCAAACCACCGACGGTTCTTACACCTATGGTTACGCAATTGCCGGCGATACCGGCGGCGCCATCAAAGGTAACCGCATTGATTTGTGCTTTGATTCCCGTCAGGATGCGCTGAATTTCGGCCGCCGCAACGTGGTTGTATATGTTTTAAACTAAATTAAAAATTTTCTTGACAGCCGCAGGCGGATTTCCGTCTGCGGAATTCCTTTTTCTATAACCCCACCAAAGGAGCGTGACACCATTGAAAAACCCCTTGGCAAACCCCATCGTCATTCGGCGTATTATGCAGGAAAACGGACTGCAGTTTCAAAAAAAATTCGGGCAGAATTTTTTGACGGACGAATCAGTTTTAGCAGAAATTGCATCTGCTTCCGGAGTTACGAAGGAGGACGCAGTCTTGGAAATCGGTCCGGGACTGGGCGCCCTCACGTGGGAGCTTGCCCAACGGGCAAACCGAGTGATCGCATTAGAAATTGACAGTGGAATGGCCGCTGCCCTGCAAAACGAAATGGAGCCATACCCGCAGGTCACTGTGCTGCAACAGGATATTTTAAAAACGAATCTGCAAGCACTCATTGACGAAGCCCTGGGAGGCACCCCGCCTTACGTTGCCGCTAACCTGCCCTATTACATCACAACGCCCATTATCATGAGCCTGTTAGAGTCCCGGATTGCATTTCCCCGGATTGTTATTATGATCCAGAAAGAAGTGGCAGAACGGATTGTTGCATCTCCGGGCAGCAAAGCATACGGCGTATTGACAGTCGCAGCAAACTATTATGCGCAAACTGAAATTTTGCTCACTGTCCCTGCCGCGTCTTTTATTCCCGCACCTCAAGTGGATTCAGCCGTGCTTTCCTTGACGCCCCGCCCCCACCCGGATTGTCATCCGAAAAGCGAGGCCGCCTTTTTTAAAACAGTGAAGGGCGTCTTTGCTCAGCGACGGAAAACGCTCCTCAATTCTTTGACCGGATCCGGT
>CAKSSZ010000261.1 GCA_934489915.1 uncultured Clostridia bacterium
GCCCAAGAGGAGCTTTATTCCTCCCCGCATTTTATCTTTGTAAAGCTTGCCAAAACAGAAAGCTACCTTTGGAACCGGCTTACCGGCCAAGCATCAGAGCAATTTCATATGGAAGCCTTAAGCGGTCTTTATCTCATACTGCTCTCTTTTTCGGCATGGGGAATCCTGCGTTTTTTCCGGCGTTGGCGCACAAGGCTGACCGCCCTGGGACTGCTGTTGTTTGTGTTTTGCGATATGGGGTATTTACTTTATTTTCACTCCTTTTACGGGGAAGCGCTGCAATTTGTTTGCGTCATGGTGCTGACGGCTTCACTCCTTCAATTAGCTCGCACCCCCTCCCTTGGCTGGACGGTCACCGCCTGCCTTGCGGCATATTTTATGGCAGGTGCAAAGCTTGCTAATATTCCCTTTGCCCTGTGCGCCGTTGCGGCAGCGGGGATGTTGATCGGGAAACGGCGGCTGCTATTACTGCCGGTGGGGGCAACTGTTCTTTGCATGCTACTCCTGTTTGGTTCCATTCCGGACTGGATGACGCGGGATACCACCTACCAATCGGTTTTCTTTGGTATTTTGAAGGAAAGCCCCACCCCGGAAGAAGATGTAGCAGAGCTGGGGCTGCCGCCGGAATATGTGCAGCTGCAAAATACCCATGCCTACTTAGAACAATATCCTATTGATATTACTTCGCCGGAGTTTCATCGGCAGTTTTTTGATCGGATCGGCAAAATAGATGTGCTTGCTTTTTACCTTCACCACCCGGTTCGTTTTGTAAAAAAGCTATCCCGTGCTATGACCTACAGCGGCTCCGTTCGACCGCCGTCCCTGGCAAACAGCGGTACGGTTCGGATGGGCATCACCAACCGATACAGCATTTGGAGTCACCTCCGTCTGCGCACCCGGCTGCTCTATGAACCAGCCGTACTTTGGGCAATGCTCGCCCTCCTGAGCGTGACTGTTCTGTGGCTTTTGTTTTGTGCCATCCGCACCCGCCGCCTACCCCCGAAAACTCTACTAATCACACTGCTCACGGTCGGGCTGTTTGCCAATTTAGTCCTGCCGATCTTAGGGAACGGCGAAGCAGATTTGGCAAAGCATATGTTTTTTTGGATTCATTTGGTGGATCTAACCCTCTGTGCCGGTATTTTGGCAATTGTTTCATCCTGGCCTGTCAAGTGGCCGGCTGCTGCCGGAGGAGCTTTTCTCCTGGCTGCGGGGATTTGCTTTTTTTGGGTCACTCCGCAAAAAGTTGTTTCCTTTGCCGGGTATGAATGGACGGTAATTCAGGAAACGGAACACACCCGCACCCTGCTCTGCCGTGACAGTATCGCCACCCGCCCCTTTGATGAAACGGGGGAATACGGCAGCAATTTATGGGAAACCAGCGAACTGCGCCGTTTTTTAAACGAGGATTTATTTACGCCCGAGGAGCAGTCCCGCTTGCTCCCCCAAAGCTATGCAGTCACCCTCAGCGCCCCCTTTGCCGATCGCAGCGAGGCCGGCTGGCATATTATGATCTGGACACATGAGCCACATACCGCCGCCTCTCTTTGGAAGGACGCTTTCAGAAAACAGGTAACCGACCGGGTTGCACTGCCAACCCTGAATCAATATCAAGCAGGTGGTTTTCAACGTGCCATCGGAACAGGCTATTGGCTGGCAGATCCTTATGGAAGCAACGCTTCCATGGTACGCTATGCAGACCCCTTCGGGCAGGTGCTCCATCAGGACGCCTCCCGCCCCTGCGGCGTCCGGCCGGTGATTACCATACAAAAATAAAAAGAAAGAAGGAACATGCTATGAACCCGCAATTGGAACACTTTCAGGTTAGCCCTACCGTTTTACCCGCCGGAGAGCCGGTCACCGTTACCATTACCGGCTGCGGAGATTATTATCGTTTTTTTGACGATGTAACCTATACCGTTCAGCTATGTCCCAAAGAACTGCATGACACGGAGATTGATGAGGACTTCACCTTAGGCGGTTACGATTACCGCACCGTCCCCGGTACGTGCCAAAACGGCGTCCTCTCTTTTACTTATACTTTTATCGGAGAACAGGAATGGGAGGTTCTCGTATTTTCGGACGAAAAACAGGCGGAGCACGACAACATTGTCCGTAAGGCTTACGGTGTGAGCTGGGG
>CAKSSZ010000262.1 GCA_934489915.1 uncultured Clostridia bacterium
CGCCTCTTCTTTTTTTCATACGGCTCTCCGAAAACGGAGAGCCTTTTTTTGCATAAAAAAGGGAAAATGCTCCCATCCTAATAACAGGAAATTTAAAACGGAAGGGAGACAATCGCCATGTTTCGTACAGAAATGATTCAAAATTCGGATTGCACCTATGACATTGTGTTTTATGTCAACGAGCGGGATCCCTCTACAGAAGCCGCCTTAGAATTCCTGACCAAAAGCCGCGGCTTTCGGCGGATCCGCAATATTATACTGGTGGGTGCGGCAACGGTAACCATCCCCTTATCCCAGGTGTTTGCAGAGCCAAACCGATATGCTATGAGTTATCTTTTTTTCGGTACCCAAGGGCAGCAGCTGGAGTATATCTCCCTTGCCCAAGGGGCGCTGGGGGTCGTCTCCCCTTCCTATTTTAATCTGACCGAAGAGGGAGGCCTGGAATCGGTTCAGATTTCGGAAAGCTACGTGGAAAGCGTTCACCAAAAAGGCATGAAGGTGGTTCCCTTCCTCAGCAATCATTGGAACCGTGCTGCCGGAGCAGCGGCTCTGAACAACCGGGAACAGCTGTCCGACCAGCTGGCAAAGCTTGTGACGGATCATCATCTGGACGGGATCCATGTAGATATTGAAAATGTGTCCGAGGCATATCGGCAGGCATACACCGATTTTGTCCGGCTCCTGCGGGAAAAACTGCCCGCAGACCGGGAGGTATCGGTGGCAGTTGCGGCAAATCCCAACGGCTGGAGTACCGGCTGGCACGGCTCTTATGATTATGCCGGCTTGGCAGAATCAGCCGACCATCTGCTCCTGATGGCATACGACGAGCATTACCAAGACGGACCCAGCGGTTCTGTCGCAGGGCTGCCCTTTGTGGAGCAATCCATCCTTTATGCACTGGAGCAAATACCGGCAGAAAAAATTGTGTTAGGCGTGCCCTTTTTTGGGCGAATCTGGTCAGAGGACGGCTCGGTCGCCGGACTGGGGGTCACCTGCCAGAGGGCGGAGTCTTTGGTCGCCCGTTACAGCACCTTTCAAACCTTTGACCGCTCCTCCCGCAGTCCCAAGGCAGAGCTTACGATCACCGACGCGGATCGGGTTACCGTAGGGGGGCAAACGCTGCCCTCCGGACGCTATACGTTATGGTACGAAAACAGCGCCTCCCTGAAAGAAAAGCTGGCGCTGGTGGATAAGTACGGTTTAAAAGGTGCCGGTTCCTGGGCGCTGGGGCAGGAAACAAAGGATGTTTGGGATTATTTTTCTTTGTGGCTAAACGGAAAATATTTTGAGGATATTGCCGATCATTTTGCAGCAGACGCCATCCAAGCCGCCGCACGGCAAGGCACCATGGTAGGCGTGAGCCACACTCTCTTTGCACCGGAGGAGGCGGTCACCCGAGCGCAGGCTGCGTCCGTCTGCGCCCGATTTTTAAAATTAGAGGATCGGGACAGCCCTTTTTCAGACACTGCCGGGCATTGGGCGGAAGGGCAAATCGGCGCCATGGCAGAAGCGGGGCTGATCACCGGGTATGAAAACCATCTCTTTGCCCCGGACGAAGAGCTGACCCGGGAGGAAGCCGCATCACTGCTGTGCCGGGTGATCGGGCTGGAATACAGCGGAGAGGAAAGCTCCTTTTCCGACCTTTCCCCCGACCGATGGTCTTACAAAGAAATTGCAGCGCTGGCAGAAAAAAAGGTGCTGGCCGGTTACCCGGACGGCACCTTCCGCCCGGAGGATTTCCTCACTCGGGGCGAAATGGCTTATCTCCTGCATCAGCTGGAATAAACCCCGTTATTTTTTCATATATTCGCATACAAAATCAATCTGTTCCCGAAAACCCTGACCAAATTGATGTTCAAAAAACGCACCGCCGATGGTAAACGCCCAGGGAGCCGCCACACGTACCTCGTCTAACCGTTCCACACTGTTTACGCTCCCTGCCAGGCAGACAGGCGCCGGCACCTGCGCCACAAACTCCCGGTTTAACCTTGCTGCGTCCCCCACATAGCGATAGCCCAGCAAATCAAACCCGAACACCCCTTTGTCCAGACAGCGGTTTGCTTGCTCCACCATCTCCGAAACCGTCCCCGTCAGGACGGAAGGCCGACCGGTAATGTTGCCTACAAAGGGCAGAT
>CAKSSZ010000263.1 GCA_934489915.1 uncultured Clostridia bacterium
TCATAACAGGCAGCGACCAGGTATGGAACCCGGACGCAACCGGAGGGGATTTTCATTATTTCCTGGATTTTGCCGGTTCTGATGTGAAAAAAATTGCCTACGCCGCAAGCATCGGTTATTCCGCCTTTCCGCAGAAATACGAATCAAAATGCAAGGAATTACTAAAACAGTTTGACCTCATTTCCGTCCGTGAAAAAAGCGTATGCCAAGCAGTGGCGGCATTAGCGGAACGGGAGGTGGAGCAGACCTTGGATCCCACCCTTCTGCTCAGCGCCTCCCGCTGGCTTGAGATCGCCAAAAAGCCGCGCGGTCTTCCAGAGCGTTATCTCCTGGTTTCTATGATGGAGGGCTGTAACTACACGGTGGAAAAAGCCCGTGCCTTAGCAAGCAGCAAGGGCTGCGGTCTTGTTTTGATCAACCCCACATTGAAGCAGCAGCAAACCTGCCGAGATTTCATCCTGTATACGGCAGCCTCGCCGGAAGAATTTGTGGGGATGTTTGCCGCCGCTGAGGCAGTGGTAACCAACTCCTTTCACGGCGTTGCTTTTTCCATCATTTTTCAAAAGGAGTTTTACGCAGAGACGTCCAATGCAGAAAAATCCGCAAGAATTACCGACCTGCTTGCGCTTTTTGATTTATCGGACAGACTTCTTCCCCGGGAAGGAGAAGGGCACATCGATTGGGAACAGGTCAACGGAAAGCTGCAAAAGGAGCAAAGCAAGTCCCTATCCTGGCTAAAGCATTCTATGGAATTTTGATGAAAGGAGGACAAAACGGTGACAACGGTTTTTGATCAAAAGGAGCATTGCAGCGGCTGCGGCGCATGTAAGACCGTCTGCAACGAAAACGCAATTACCATGCAGCCGGATTCTTACGGATTTGATTACCCGCAAATTGATCCAAGCATTTGCGTTTCCTGCGGAAAATGCAAGGTTCATTGCCATTTTGTCCATCCGGTTTTGCGTCATTTTCCGCAAGATGTTTTTGCTGTGCAAAGCAAGGATCCGGAGGTTCTGAAAAAGAGTCAGTCCGGCGGATTGTTTGCAGAGCTTGCAAAAGATATGTTACGGTCAGGCGGTGCAGTATACGGCGCAGCCTTTACCGACCGATTTGAGGTTTGCCATACCCGGATTGATTCTGTAAATCAATTGGAGAAGCTCCAGGGGAGTAAATATGTTCAAAGCAAAACAGAAGATATTTTCAGCATGGTAAAAAATGATTTGGAGCAGGGCGTGCCGGTTCTGTTTTCCGGCACCCCCTGCCAGGTCGCAGCGCTATCTTCCTATTTGGGTCAGAAAACCGCATTGCTGTATACGGTCGATCTTGTTTGCCACGGCGTGATGGCACCGTCTCTGTGGGCGGATTATCTGGACTACATCAAGAAAAAATACGGAGCAATTACCCGTGCGGATTTTCGCAATAAATCCTTTGGCTGGCGAACGCATCATGAAACGTTTCTGATCGGGAAACGAACCGTCAAAAAGAATATTTACCGAAAAATTTTTTATCAAAACAAGCTGCTCAGACCCAGCTGCTACAGCAAAGGAGGAGATCGGTATCATACCGCCTGCAGCTATGCGGGAATGTACCGCTGTTCCGATCTGACCGTTGGGGATTTCTGGGGAATAAAGCAGACGGATTCTTTTCCAAACGCCGATTTGGGAATCTCCCTTTGCATGGTCAATACCCAAAACGGGAGCCGCTTGTTGGAAAGGATCAAACCGAATGTCCAATGGGAACGGCACAATTTCCGAGAGGCGTCCGCAAAGCAACCCCATTTATCGTGCAGCGATGACGGAGTACCGATCCGGGAGGTTGAGGCTGCACGGCGGCTATATGCCAAGAAAGGGTTTTTGGCCGTTGCGTCTTGCTATGGAGAAAACGGTGTTCGCGGCTTATATCCCAAAGGAATCAGATTTTTAAAGCATATCAGGAATAAAATAGTACAAAAAACAGGATTTCAGACGGAACGGAGAGAAAAGCAATGATAACGAATCTAAAAAATGATAAGCTGTTATTTTTTCTGAAGGGAAAGAAATATCCGTATAAGCGCCGAAATAAAAGCTTTTTATTTTGGATTTTCGTAATCCTCCTGTTGGCTGTCACCGGGATG
>CAKSSZ010000264.1 GCA_934489915.1 uncultured Clostridia bacterium
TGTTGGCCATGTTCACCTGCAGCTTTTTGGTGCTGCCGCTGTCGTAATATCCCCATATTGCCTTCCCCATAAACGAATAGGTCAACACCTTTCCGGGGTGCTCTGACAGCAGCGCAAGAATATTATATTCCGTTTGCGTCAGCCTGATTTCCCGTTCCCCCATCATCACCCGACGGGCGCCGTAATCAATCGAAAAACTGCCGGCTGCAAAGAAGCCTTCGGGCAACTCAGCCGCTCCCGCCCGGCGTACATTCCGAAGAGATGCACGGATCCTCGCCAGAAACTCTCCCTCTCTCAAAGGTTTGGTGATATAATCGTTCGCGCCCCCGTCCAGTGCCTCAATAATGTCCTTTTCTTCCCCACGGTCAGACAATACAATCACAGGCACAGAAGAATCCCGCCGCACCTCTCTTAAAAAAGCCATACCGTCTGCGTCCGGCAATTCCAAATCCACCAGCACCAAATCCGGCCGGTGAGAAGAAAAAATCATTTTCCCGCTGTGGCAGCTGCGTGCCGTCACTGCTTTGTATCCGCTTTCCGCCAGGAGAGCAGACAATCGACGAGCCGCAGCATCGTCAGACTCAATCATCAGTATCTTATATTTATTATTCATCCCCTCGTCCTCCGTACGGCAGTCTTTCAAAACACAAAAGAGGCTGTAGCAAATGAGATCACTTTGCTACAGCGCCTTTCCATGGATAAACTCAAATAATAAATTCATCAAAATCATTGGCAATTGCCACCGGGTTCCCGTGCGCATCCTTCATCGTTTGCAATGCGGGAAATTTCTGATCCGGATAAACGTGCATCACAATGACCCGATCCGCATCGGTTTGATTGATTTTCTCTTGCAGCGCTTCGATTGGGAAATGAGCGCATTCGGTAACAATACAGTCCAAATGGCGCTCCGCTGCCACCTTGGGAAAATCATTCAGCTCCCGATGCATATCTCCGGTAAATAACACTGCTTTTCCTTCCGCCTCCACTAAAAACGAATTGGATTTCCCGTGAATGCTTTCCAGATGGCGGTTGGGGTAAGCGGTCACCCGCACCCGTCCGTTATCAAAAAAGGTACCCGTTTGATAAGTATGACAGCTCACATTAAATTCCGTCTTGCCGGATTCGATCCGCCTGAATTCCTCAAACAAATTTGTGAACCGTTCATCCGGAAAATAGAATTCCGTATCGCAGGTAGAAAACACATGGCTCCCTACAGTGGACAGCAGGAAAAGCGCCCCGGCGCAATGATCGGAATGGCAATGCGTCATAAACACACCCTTTAATGCCTGAAAGCTTAATTCCTTTTGAAAGAATAACTCCGTGGCAGGCGCTCCAACGTCAACCAGATACAGTTCCTCCCCCACAGTCAGTAAAACAGAGGAAGAATTTCTCGTTTTGGACGGATGCCCGTGGCTGGTACCAAAAAAAGTAATTTTCATCGTAATTCTCCTTTTCCGCCGTTTTCAACAGCACAACTCAATGGTAATATTCTATGAATTCAGTGAAAATTCCTTCTTTATTTTTTCTTTTAATCCACGAATTGCCTTTCCCCGGTGACTGATGCTGTTTTTTTCCTCCGGGGTCAGTTGTCCAAATGTTTTTCCAAATTGTTCCACGTAAAACACCGGATCATATCCAAAGCCGCCTTCTCCCGCAGGTGATTCTAAGATCGTCCCCTTACATTCTCCCCGGGACAAGATACATTCCCCTTCCGGCGTACACAGCACGACAACAGAAACAAAACGAGCGCTTCGGTTTGTTTCTCCCCTCAGCTCGGAAAGGAGCTTTCGAATCCTTGCAGTGTCATCTGCTCCTTCTCCTGCGTACCTGGCAGAATACACCCCCGGCGCACCGTCTAATGCGTCTACACAAAGGCCGGAGTCATCCGCCACTGTAACCAGTCCGCTGGCTGCTGCAACCTCGCTCGCCTTTTTTCTTGCGTTTTCTTCAAACGTAACGCCGTCCTCCACTACTTCAATTTCCAAATTCACATCCTGCAGGGACAAGATACGATCCTCGCAGAAAATCTCCCGGAATTCCCGCAGCTTCCCGGCATTGTTGCTTGCCAGCAAATAGGTGTTCATAGCAGCTCTCCTTTTGGT
>CAKSSZ010000265.1 GCA_934489915.1 uncultured Clostridia bacterium
GCCCGGCTCCTTGCTGTATGATTACGGTGAC
Source organism: uncultured Clostridia bacterium (assembly GCA_934489915.1). Taxonomy (GTDB): domain Bacteria; phylum Bacillota; class Clostridia; order HGM11514; family HGM11514; genus SIG438. The sequence continues at coordinate 32 of CAKSSZ010000265.1, forward strand.
GCTCTTCGGTTCGGCGCCAGCAGCGGGGCTGAGGATGAACGGGATTTATCCAAGATTTATTTTGAAATGCCTGTCTACGAAGCTTTTACAAAAGGCTTTTTGGAAGAAACGGAAAGCACCATGACCCCTCGGGAAAAGGAACTGTTGCCCTGGTCAATTGTATTAATGACCTATGAGTGCGGGATTCGTTTCCTGGCGGATGATTTGAACGGAGATGTGTATTTTAAGGTACACCGTGACCGTCAGAATCTGGATCGTGCCAGAACCCAGTTTAAACTGGTGCAGGATCAGATGAAAAAATTGAATTTAAAGTAATCAGAGAACAAAGCAGCTACAAACCAATCCGGTTTGCAGCTGCTTTGTCTTTTGTCAAGCACTGTTTTATGAAAACAGCATTTATTTTTGAGATACAACCTTGAGAATCGGTGAGCCGACAATGGTCAGCTGTCCGTCTGTCACGGTCATATAGGCTTCTTCATTATTTTCTACCCGAGGATCGGATACGATAGAAATCTGAATCGTTTCCCGGTATTTTGTGACGGTGTAGCTGTTGCTGACTTCGCTGCCGTCTGCAAAGCGAGCTGTGATATCATCATAATGAAAGCTGCCGTATTCGTTTAATGCTTTCTCACGGAATGCTTCCAGGCGGTCTTGTCCCATATGCTGAAGGATATCGTCATTAAATTCATAGTAGGTAACGCCTGCTTGATCGGAAAGCTCTGGAATGGGCGTTAATTGATAAGAGCTTTCCAGCAATTCCGTTAAAGTAGCCGGCTGAAAATCCGGCGTATACAAAAGAACAATTCCGGTATTGGTTGCTTCGTGCTCATAATAATCCACCGTGCAGTCTACCGCTTCCGCTGCAAAGCGCAGAGGAATATAGGTTCTGTCATTTACCACGGTGGGGGCGGTATCCAAAACAGCAGTTTCTTTCAAGTTGCCGTTTTCTTTGATTTGTACCTGAGGATCGTCAATGACCAGAATCATTTCTTTGGTGATTCCCGCTTGGCCTTGATAGGTGATGGATACGGAACGCTCTTCGCCGTTCCAGCTTACCTGTGCGCCGATTTTTTCTAATACACCGCGTAAGCCAACCATGGTGCGGCCGTTTTGGATAAACGGTGCGGCGTCACATTCCAGCTTTTGATCATTAATCATAATGACCACATCACCCTCGTCAGCTGCTGCCGGCAATGCAAAAAGACAGCTTACCAGGCAAACAGCGAGCAGTAATAAAATCATTCGTTTCATAAGAAAACCTCCGTACTTTTATTCTTTGATTATTTGTGATAAATGCAGCAGCTTTGCTGCATTTTCCCAATCAATTTTTTGGCGTTCTTCAGGGGTCAAGTCCAGACTGTCTAACAGACGGCGTTCCTGTGCGGGGCGGTGCCAGGGAGAGTCTGACCCAAACAAAAGCCGGTCAACCCCGTGCTTTTCAATAATGCGCTGCGCTACATCCTTCGGCATGGTGCCATAGCCAAAAGAAAGATCAAAATACAAGGGCAGCCCGCATAAGTGGCGGAGTACCTCTTCTCCGCAGCACAGCCCGCCCCAATGAGCTGCTACAACCGGTGTATCCAGCCAGCGAAGAGCGCTTTCCAGCTGTTCCGGCATGCAATGATAAGGGGGCGCAAAGCCATAATCAAATCCGGCGTGGAAAAGCACAATCAATCCTAAGGAGGAAGCCTTTTGATAAATCGGTTTCATTTTCAGATCGTTCACATAAAAGGATTGATATTCCGGGTGAAATTTAATGCCCTTTAACCCGGAGGCTTTGATGTGTTCCAGGGTTTCCAGGGCGTCCGGTGCGTCCGGATGAACAGAACCGAAGGAAATCAGACGATCGGACTGAATTTCCGCTGCAAATCGGTTCACAGCCGCTTGCTGATGCGGATTTGTGGCAATGTGCTGCACCACACTGATTTGCACATCGTTTTCCTCCATGCTCCTCAGTAATCCTTCCGGGGTTCCGTCTGTATAAGGGCGCAATCCGCCGGAAGCATGGCTTAATCCTGCCAGTGCCCGCGGTGCAAGGGACGCAGGAAAGCAGTGCGTATGAA
>CAKSSZ010000266.1 GCA_934489915.1 uncultured Clostridia bacterium
TAAAATTTCCCTTACGGGAATGGTAAGCCGTTGATCTGTCACATCAGCTTTTATTATATCGTATTTTCCCCTATTTGTAAATAGAAAAAAGATTACAAAATGATTACACCCCAAAATACTGTTTTGCGGCAACAATATCCTGTTCCACCTGCCGTGCCAGCTCCCAAGGTGCGGAAAACTGCCGCTCCGGCCGCAAAAACTGCTCCGGCCGCACGGTGATTTCCTGCTGATACAAATCCCCCTCATAGGACAGCAGGTGACATTCCAGCTGCGCCTCCTGCCCCTGTCCGAAGGTCGGCAGCACCCCGAAATTGCTCACGGAAGGGCGCCATTCCCCCTCCGCAAAACAGGAGGTGACATACACCCCGTGGCGCAGGGGCGGAAAAGTTCCCTTGAGGTTGGCAGTGCAAAAGCCCAGCCTTCTGCCCACCTGCCGCCCCGCCTGCACCCTGCCCCTGATCTCTAAGGGGTGCCCCAGACAGGCAAGGGCAGAGGATAGCTCCCCTTCCTCCAGCAGCCGTCGGATCCGGCTGGAGCTGACCGGCTCCCCCAGCAGCTGCACGGAAGGGATCACCACCGTCCGGAACAAGTCGCTGCGCTCCTGCAAGGTGCCTGCCCGGCCTTCGTGGCGGTAGCCGAACCGATAATTTTCCCCCACCACCACATAGGCCGCCCCCAGGCGGCGGGAAAGGATTTCTTCCATAAATGCTGCCGGGCTTGTCTCCCGCATGGCTTGGTCAAAGGGGAGGAACTCTACCCGATCTGCCCCGTAGCGGTGCGCCAGCTCCTCCTTTTGCCCCGGATCCGTCAGCGCCCCGGGAGCCGCTCCCAGCAGACTTTTGGGATGGACAGAAAAGGTGACCATCACCACAGGCAGCCCCGTCTCCTCCCGCAGCTCTCCCGCTGCTGCAAGCAGAGCCTGGTGACCGATATGCACGCCGTCAAACATTCCTAACACCGCAATGATTTTCTGCATGGTCCCTAACGCTCCTCCAAAAACATAGTCACCGGCTGCAAATAGCACCCCCGCGCCCTGACCTCTGCCCGGGCGGTGCATAAAAATGCGCCCTCCTCCGAAAACAGCTTATAGTCCCCCGGCGCAAGGGAGCTTACAAACCCCGTTCCGTTGCGGATCCGCTCCGCCTCCCTCCCGGTGACGGTGACAGACGGGTAGGGAAACACGCTGTGGGTGGGCAGCAGGGAATACGCCCCTGCCTCCAATGCCTCAAGATCCACCGCCTGCTCCGCCGTGAATGCCCCGCTGGCTGTCCGCCGCAGGGAATCCAGACAGGCGCCGCACCCCAAAGCCTGCCCCATATCATGGGCTAATGTACGGATATAAGTTCCCTTGGAGCAGGAGATCTCCGCCTCCGCCCGCACCCCGTCATAGGACAGGAGGGAGAGGCGGTGTACCGTAATCTCCCTGGGCTGCCGCTCCACCTCCTGCCCGGCACGGGCCAGCTCATAGAGCTTTTTCCCGTTCTGCTTCACCGCAGAATACATGGGCGGCAGCTGCTGCTGCACCCCGGTAAACTGCTCCAGCACGGCGCACAGCTGCTCCCGGCTCACCTGCGGCTCACACCGGTGCAGCACGGTGCCTTCGGTATCATAGGTGTCTGTTTCACACCCCAATAAAATCCCTGCCCGATAGCATTTCTCCTTGTTGAGCAAAAAATCGGACAGCTTGGTCGCCCGCCCTACCAGCAGCACCAAAACGCCGGTGGCAAGGGGGTCTAACGTTCCCGCATGGCCGATTTTCCGTTCTCCCAATATTCTTCTTGCCCGGGCAACCACTCCGTGAGAGGTCATGCCCGACGGCTTGTCAATGAGTAAAATTCCGTTCATAGCGCCCCCAACTGCTCCTGTATCTGTGCAACCAACGTCTGCATTTCTTCCTGCAAGGGTCCCGCTGCGGTATAGCCGCTGGCACGCAAATGGCCACCGCCCCCGTGAGCTGCCGCAATTTGCGCCACGTCTACCAGCCGATTTGCCCGCAGGCTCACCTTATAAGAACCCGGCTCCCGCTCGTGGAAAAAGGCACCGGCGCAAACCCCCCGGATGGACAGCATCAG
>CAKSSZ010000267.1 GCA_934489915.1 uncultured Clostridia bacterium
CATCAATGTTATATGCAACGGTGTTAAATTTGCGGCTGTCCAGGCAAACCGTCTGGGTTTTTGCAACAGAGCTTTTGCTGAATCCGTTTCCGGGATAATAGGTAAAGGTATCGTGCGAATCATCCTCATGAACCAGATAGCGAATCTCCCCATTGTAGAAAATGGTATAGATTTTTCCTGTTATGATCCAAGGTTCGATATCGGAGGGATCTATTTCGGGAAGTTCCCTCAAATCCGCGTCACGGTCAAAGGAAAATTCTTCAATCCCGTATACATTGACCCATTCTCTGTCTTGTATTTTGTTGATATCACCGTTGTTGGAACGAACCCATTCACCGTACTCTAAGCTTTTTTTCTCATCCACATTGATATATCCATAACGGTATTCCTTCAGCTTTGCAAGTCCAGCGGCTGAATAGGTCAGCGCACCCCATTCGCCCCAAGGCGTATCTACGGACAGAACGCCGATCGGTGTGCCGAGGGCTGCCGTGTCCGCTGCGGACAGGGTTTTGGTGAATGCATTGAGATTGCTTGTCGGAATGTGGCATTCCTTTGAGTTGAACCAGATTTTCGAGTTCGTTCCGTCATAGTCTTTCTCAATCACATCGATTGCCGCACCTTGCTTTACCGAACCGACAACCGAAGAACCGTCAGAAATATCACAGTCCACAGCCGCTATTGCTTTGTACTGCGTTGTCGGTTTTTCGGTATTTGCACGCTGCATATTTACATACTTTGTTTCAACATAATAAAGTCCCTTTTTGTAATAAATTTTATAATGGCCGTTCTGCGGAGTACTGTCTACAATCTGAAGAGACTGATTGATTTTATAAACTCCTGATTTTACATAATCTTTATCATCGGGAGTGGTTTTTACCATTAAAAGACCGGTTGCCCTGCCCACTGCCTCAATTTTGGGCGGGGTAGATACCTGATTGTTAATATCTAAAATATAACAATTTTGTCTCGGAAGGAAATATACGCCCGGTTTCCAGCTTGTGAAGGCAGTACCGTCCTTCTCACCGCACTGTCTGATGGTACCGCGGGATTCGTCAACACCGCCCTCGCTCCATACTGCAACCCATTTCTCGTTATAGGCAACCACTTCAAATTCACTGGTTGTGGTAACATAAAATGCGGTGTTAGCATTTGCTTCTGTTTTGCTCTTTTCGGCAAACGGGGGAGCATACCCGATTGCTTGAAGCTCGTCAAGTCTTCTTGCGTGATAGTTCATCGGCGGATTGCCGGGGTAGAATGAGGCTTTCACCGAGCCGATTTTTCCTTCATCGCCTATATGTACAATCGCCATTCCCACAAGCGGTAAGGAAGCGGGTCGGTCGTGTCTTACCCATTCCGTTGGTACCTTAGCATAAAAATTTCTTTCAGTACCCTCGGTTGTTTTGCTTCCGCCGTAGATATAATCGGAAAGAAAGGTCATCTCGATTGCGTGCTGATACTTGTCGGGATCGGACGTCTCCCATTGTTTGTTCAATTCCTTTTCAGCAGTCTCGGCAGCTTCCAGTATGGGGGTGGTTTCCCGAGCCGTGGTATAAGCAAGGACATATCCGACTGTGCCGTCTGAAAGCTGAATTTTATGAAATTTCCGGTTGTCCTCTCCCACTACATAAGCTTCCAGAATCGTCACTCTTGCCCCTTTGCTGATCTCGCTTATACCGCCTGAATAAGTAGGGTTTTTGGTAACCATTACAGTGCCGCCGTATACAACGTAGGCGGTATCGCCCTCCTTTAGTTCGGCTGCAGCAAACGCAACAGTACTAAGCAGCATCAATGCGCAAAGTACCGCTGTTAAAATTTTCTTCAACACAATCATTCCTCCTTTTTTGCGTTGATTAATTAGAATTTGCATATCATAATAATTATATATCATATCCATGTAATATGCAAGATGTTTTGAAAAATTTATGTTAAAATTGCGGAAAATGTAAGAACAATATCTTGAAAGGATATTCTTGCTTTTTTGCCGGTATAACCCCTCCTTGTGACGCATATAGTGGAGTAAAGCGTCATGAGGAGGC
>CAKSSZ010000268.1 GCA_934489915.1 uncultured Clostridia bacterium
GCCATGGCCTTTCGGTCGATCACCCCCCGGTCAATTAAAATTTGGGACGAACCGGAGAGTAGCCGGTGCACCCGGGGGCATTTCATCGCCACGTAAGAAACGCCGATCTCCAACACCAGCAACGTTCCCATGGGCAAAAGGCCGGTCAGCAGAGGAATGTCCATATTCTGCATGGGAATGGACGCCAGATCCGCAATCAGCAAGGTCACCACCAGCTCCGTCAGCTGCAAATCCCCGATCTGCCGTTTTCCCATCAGCCGCAAAAACAAAATCAGAACAAAATACAAAATGACGGTTCGCAGCAATGAGGTTACCATAAAATTCCCCTCCCTTCTCCCGTTTCTTTGCTATCTTTTCCCGCTTTTTTAAAAATATGCTTGAATTAACCGCCCAATCATGATACAATAATAGGAAAAGAGAAAGGAGCGGATTTCCATGAAATTTGAATTTACAAAAGCAGTGACGGAGTTTCTCCCCCTGCATTATTCCAAGGATAAAAAAGCAGAATATTTAGCGGGGCTTTGTGCCCTGCCCGAGGGCAGTAAAATCATCGGCTATCAGCTGCCCCTGCCCATTTTGAAGGCCATGCTCCCCCACAAGCCGGCACGGCTGCTGGCGGTCACCTCACGGGAAAGCCGGGAGTTAAAAAAGCTGGCTCTTTCCGGGCGGCACATGATTTCCTTTGAAGGAGAGCTAAAGGACATTCACGACCGTGTGTTTGACACCGCCGTCTTTCGCCCCATTTCCTTTTTGTGCGAGGATCTGGAGCCGTTAATCGGTCAGGCGCAGCGGCTGCTCCGGCCGGGAGGTGCCCTGATCTTTTTGGGAGATAAGCAGGAAAAAATGTATGTCAGTCTGATTACCCACACCCTACAGGAGGCGGGCTTTTCTCAGGTACGGGTGCTGTCCGATCAGGATTACAGCTTTTTGTCCTGCCATAAAGACGAGGAGCAATGATTATGAAGCAAAAAACAAAATGGATTGTCATGGCACTCCTTGCCGCTGCACTGCGGCTGGGGCTTTCGTGGAACGGCACCTGGGGGCACCCTACCGACCAGATGTGCTTTTTCTCCTGGGCGCAGTCCCTGGCGCAAAACGGATTTCGGGATTTTTACGGGAGCGTATCGTTTTGCGACTATCCCCCCGGCTATTTTTATTTGTTAGCGCCCTTAGGGTGGCTGTTTACCCGACTGAACCTGACCTATATCGAGCCTGCCGCCGCAGTGCTGCTGCGGCTCCCGGCAATGCTTGCGGATTTTGGGATCGGGGCAGTACTGGGGCATCTGGCATATCAAAGGCGGGGAGAACGGGCAGCTCGCCTGACCGCCGGCTCTGTGTTATTCTGCCCGCTGCTGATCCTTAATTCCGCTGTATGGGCGCAGATTGATTCGGTCTGGTGCCTGTTTTTGCTGCTTGCCTTTGCCTGGCGCAAAAAGCCCGTACAGGGTGCGGCGGCAGCGGCGGTTGCCTTACTGATCAAGCCCCAGGCACTTTTGTTTTTCCCCCTGCTCGCCGTCGTATATTGGGACAAAGAGCGCTTTCTTGCCGTCTACGGGAAAGCCCTGTGCACCGGCGTGGCAGTGATGGCGGCGCTTTCCCTGCCCTTCTGTGGGGGAGATTTTTCGGTCATTTTAGAAAAATACGTCGGCACCATGACCGGCGGCTATCCGTATGCCACCGTCAATGCCTTTAATCTGTACGCCCTCCTGGGGGCAAACTGGAAATCTCTTGAGGAGCCGTTTCTCTTTGCCACCTACGGCTTTTGGGGGAGAATCATGATTGCAGTCAGCGTTGCCGCAGGGGTCTTTTGCTACTGCAAGGCAAAGCGCGGGCCCTGGCTGTCTGCTGCGGTGATGATGACCACCCTGTTCCTGTTCGGCCCCATGATGCATGAACGGTACTGGTTCCCCGGGATTTTAATGATTCTTGCCGCCTACGGGGACAGCGAGGCGGAAATTCCCTCTCTGCTGCCCGCCTATTGGGCGGCTGCACTAGCAAATTTCATCAACGGGATTTTGGTGCTTGCC
>CAKSSZ010000269.1 GCA_934489915.1 uncultured Clostridia bacterium
TCATGGGGGCAGTGATCAAAGCTAAACACATAGTTGATCAGATCAATAATATCGTCTTTTTCCGATTCTCTTCCAATACGGTATTCTACCATCCTATTCACTCCTTTTTCTGGTGTTTTCCTTTATTGTATCGGATGTCTTTTATTTTGTCAATAGAAAATTTCCACTTTCGGTAGGCAAATATGAAAAAATTAGGGCGGAGCGGGAAATATTTTGTCGGATTTTCGCATTGACAGAACGGCTGAAAAATGATATGATTAAAAGAAAACGGAAAGGGGAGACCGGCATGAACCGTATCAGTGTGATTTGCGGCCATTTCGGGAGCGGCAAAACGGAGTTTGCGTTGAATTATGCGCTGGCTGTCAAGTTGCAGCATCCGATGGTAACCATTGTGGATATGGACACGGTGAACCCTTATTTCCGTACCAAGGATGCGGCAGAGCGGATGAATGAGGCGGGCGTGCGGGTGATTGCCCCTGCCTTTGCCAATACCAATGTGGATATTTTATCCGTGCCGGAGGAAATTCTGTCGGTGTTTGAAACGCCGGAGTGCCGGGGGATTCTGGACGTGGGCGGAGATGACGAGGGCGCCGTGGTGCTTGGCGTGTATGAAAAACAAATCCGGGCGGTGGGCTATGAAATGCTTTTTGTAATGAACCCGAACCGCCCTTTTACCCAAACGCCGGAGGAGGCGCTTGCCATGATGGGTGCCATTGAGCAGGCTTCCCATCTTTCCTTTACCGGCCTGGTCAACACCGCTAATCTGATGGAGGAGACCACGCCGGAGCTTGTGGCGGAAGGGGAAAAAATTGTGCTGGAAACGGCGCAAAGGGCGGGGCTGGAGCTGAAATTTACAGCCGCAGTACCGGAATGCTTAACCAAAATTGCGGACCCGAAACGGGGCTTTCCGCTGAATTTGTTTTTACAAAAACCCTTTTAAGGAGGTGCTTTTCACGATGGCAAAGGTTACATTTTTGGAGGATCAGTGTAAGGGTTGTCAGCTGTGTACGACAGCTTGTCCAAAGCAGCTGGTGAGCATGGCGACGGATCGGATCAATGCAAAGGGCTTTCATCCGGCGCAGGTGCTGGAACAGGAAAAATGTATCGGCTGTGCGTTTTGCGCAACCATTTGTCCGGATGTGGTGATTCGGGTTGAAAAATAAAGAAAAGAGGTGGCCGGTATGGCAGAAAAAGTACTGATGAAAGGGAATGAGGCGCTTGCCGAAGCTGCAATTCGGGCAGGCTGTAAAATGTTTTTCGGATATCCCATTACCCCCCAGACGGAGGTAGCGGCTTATATGGCAAAAAAATTGCCCAAGCTGGAGGGCGGCGTTTTTTTGCAGGCGGAAAGTGAGGTTGCCGCTATCAATATGGTATATGGCGCAGCCGGCGCAGGCGCGCGGGTGATGACCTCTTCTTCCAGCCCCGGGGTGAGCTTAAAGCAAGAGGGGATTTCTTATATTGCAGGCAGCGATCTGCCCTGCGTGATTGTAAATATTGTTCGGGGCGGCCCGGGTCTTGGCGGGATTCAACCGGCGCAGTCGGATTATTTCCAGGCAACCAAGGGCGGCGGTCACGGGGATTATCACCTGTTCGTGATTGCCCCCAGCTCCATTCAGGAAGTGGTGGATCTGACCTGTCATGCGTTTGACGTAGCAGATCAGTACCGTGTGCCGGCCATGATTATGGGTGACGGTATGCTGGGGCAGATGATGGAGCCTGTTGTTTTCCCGGATGAGGGCAGCAAGGTGTTACCGGAAAAGCCTTGGGCAACCACCGGTACGGACATGAAGCGGGAGCACCATATTATCAACTCTCTGTTCATTGCGCCGGAGGAATTGGAAAAGCTGGTCATGGAGCGCCAGAAGCGCTATGACCTGATTTGTGAAAAAGAAGTGATGGTGGAAACGGTCGATTGCGAGGATGCGGATATCATTCTGACCGCTTACGGCACCATTGCCAGAATTGCCAAAACGGCTAAGCACCTGCTGGCGGAAAAAGGCATTAAAGCGGGTGTGATT
>CAKSSZ010000270.1 GCA_934489915.1 uncultured Clostridia bacterium
CTTTATGGCAAAGCAGATTATCCGCCTGATTGTGGCGCTTTCCAATGTGATTAATTCCGACCCGGCGGTACGGGATAAAATCAAGGTCATTTTCATTGAAGATTATAAGGTTTCCCTGGCGGAGATCATCATTCCCGCTGCGGAAATTTCCGAGCAGATTTCCATTGCCGGGAAGGAAGCGTCCGGTACCGGGAATATGAAGCTGATGATCAACGGCGCTGTGACCATCGGAACGCTGGACGGCGCAAATGTGGAGATCCACGAGCAGGTAGGGGACGAGAATATGTTCCTCTTCGGTCTCCGTGCCAACGAGGTGGAGGAGCTGTGGAGAAAGGGTTACGATCCTCTCTATTATTGCCGGAAGAATCCGGAGCTGGACGATATTATGAAGCTGCTGTCCTCTGACGCATTGGGCGCACGGTTTGACGATATCGTGAAGTCTTTGCTGACCAACACCTACGGGGTGGCAGACGGTTATATGACCCTGGCAGACTTTGACGATTACGTCCGTGCCCAGAAGGAAGTGGGCAAGGCATATCAGGATCCGGATCGGTTTACGAAAATGTCTCTGGTGAACATTGCAAAGGCGGGGATTTTCTCTGCCGACCGGGCGGTCAAGGAATATGCCGACCGGATCTGGAACATGAAATAAATCAAACGCTGCGCCCGGGCGAGTGCGGTCTGTGCAGCAGAGCAATGGGGGAACCGAGCCTTACGGTGTGCATTTGTGCACCTCCGGGTTCGGTTTGCCCCTTCTGTTTGCTTTTTGAAAGACGTGAAACGAGTTTGGTTTTCTGCTGCATTTTTGAGAAATGAGGGTTTCTTTGCGAATTTTATACGACAGTAAATTAGAAGAATTTAAAAGCCCCTTCGGGTGCCTGCGGGAAGGAGAGCTGTGTCGGATGTCACTGCTGATCCCCACCGACTGCGCCGCACGGCAGGTGCTGCTGACCGTTGAGGATGAGTGCGGCTTTCTGCTCCGGGTTCCGTTTGAAAAACAGGAGGAGCAGGAAGGATACGAGCGGTTCGGCGGGAGCTTTTCTCTGTTTCGGCGAGGGCTGTATTTTTATTATTTTGTGGTGGTGCAGGAGGGCGGCTCCTTTCGCCTCTTCCGGGAGGGCTACGAGCAGACCAACATGGAGGCAGGGGAGAAGTGGCAGCTGACCTGCTTTGGGGCGGAATATGACACGCCGGAGCATTTCCGGGGCGGGGTGATGTATCAGATTTTCCCGGATCGGTTTGCGAAGGCGGGGGAATGCGATCTGACCGGGAAGCTCACCCCCTTCACCCTTCATTCCTCCTGGGAGGAGTGCCCGCACTTTGCGCCGGATGAGGAAGGAATTGTCCAAAACAACGACTTTTTCGGCGGTAATTTAAAAGGGATTTGCGAAAAGCTGGATTATCTGCGGAGCCTGTCCGTTACCACCCTGTATTTGAACCCGATTTTTTATGCCTATTCCAACCATCGGTATGACACTGCCGATTATAAGCGGATTGACCCCATGCTGGGGACGGAAGAGGATTTTATCACCCTGTGCCGGGAGGCGCACCGGCGGGGGATGAGGGTGATTTTGGACGGGGTGTTTTCCCACACCGGGTCGGACAGCGTTTATTTTGACGTGCATGACCGGTTTGGCAGGGGCGCCTACCGTCATCCCGACTCACCCTATCGCAGCTGGTATCAGTTCACCCGATATCCGGAGGAGTATGAAAGCTGGTGGGGGATTCGTACCCTGCCCTGTGTGAATGAGATGAACCCGGATTACCTGGCGGAAATCATCACAGGCTCGGACAGCGTGGTGTCCCACTGGATGGAGCGGGGGGCAGACGGGTTCCGTCTGGATGTGGCAGACGAGCTGCCGGATGAGTTTATCCGCGCCCTCCATGCAAAGGTGAAGGAATGTAACCCGGAAGGGTTGGTCATCGGTGAGGTCTGGGAGGACGCCTCCAATAAATGCAGCTATGGGGTGCGCCGCACTTATTTTACCCGGGAGGAATTGGATTCGGTGAT
>CAKSSZ010000271.1 GCA_934489915.1 uncultured Clostridia bacterium
CCCCAAAGGGGTGCGCCATGGCGGCAACCTGTGCGGTGCGGGCAATATTTTCCTCATACGGCAGGGTGGAGCCGTCAAACATCACTGAGGTAAACCCCGCCCGCACCGCCTCTGCCGCTGCGGACAAATCGGTTCCGTGATCCAAATGCAGGCAGATGGGCACACGGGCATCCTCTGCCAGGCAGTTCATGATCATAGCCGCCTCCCGAAAGGGAATCATAGGAAAATGCACCTGGGCAACGGATAAAATCAAGGGAGACTGCTCCTCCTGAGCCGCCTCTAAAATCCCCCGTGCCATCTCTAAATTCAAAAAATTAAACATGCCGACGCCGTAGCCCCGTGCCTCGGCGTCCTGCAACAGTTCCTGTAATGTTACCTTCATTTGTGTTCCTCCATAAACTGTAATACCTGCTCATAGCTTTGAATGGCGGTGGACGCCCCCCGGCACGTCACACTCAGCCCCCCGGCGGCATTGGCATATTCCGCCGCCTGCTGAAAATTCATGCCATGCTCCAGTGCCGCTAAAAACCCGGAGCAAAAGCTGTCCCCTGCGCCGGTTGCGTCCACACAGGAAATCCCCCGCAGGGCGGGAATCCGTCTGCCCGGCTGCTCCCGCCTTTCTTGCAGATAGCAGCCCTCCGCCCCCAGCTTGATCACCACACTGCCCACCCCACGGGCAAATAACACCTCTGCCATGTCCTCCACGGTCTCCTTGCCGGTCAGTGCCTGCGCCTCATCCAAGCTGGGCAAAAACACGTCCACATAAGGGAGGGCTTCATTTAACACCCTGCCCCATCTGCCCTGCCCGTCCCAGCAGACGTCCAGGGCGGTTCGGCGGCGTTCCTCCTTACAGCGTTTGAAAAATTCCGCCGTTTCTGCCCCGTCAAAGGTATCCATCAAAAAGCTGCCGGTGACAAACACTGTGCTTGCCTCTTGGATGACCGAGCGGTCAATGTCCCGGATAGAAAAAATGCCGTTTGCCCCCGGGCAGTGAAAATAGCTCCGCTCTCCGTCCTCCCCGATCATCAGCACCGAGGAGGAGGTCTGCGCCCGCTCCGTCTGCTTTACGCCGCCGGTGCAAACGCCCCCTTCCCGGGCGGTGCGGAGCAGAAAATCGCCAAAATGATCCTGCCCCACCATGCCCGTCAGGGATACCTTCACCCCCTGCTTTGCCAGGTTCAGTGCGGCGGTCATGGCATTGCCGCCGGGGAAGAGGCCGATGCTGTCGGTATAAGATAGCTTCCCCCGTTCGGGCAGATGAGTCACCGGCTTGACGATCACGTCCGCCACCAGAATTCCAACACATGCAATCTCGCTCATAAGCCGCCTCCGTCAGTTACATTCCGCCGTCAGCGGCCCTGCCAGCTCCTGCAAATAAAACAGCTTGCCCGGCAGGGTGGGCATAAAGCTGGAAGGAATCCATCTGGTGGGGCCGTGGCGCAGGGTCATCCAAAAGCTCATGCCCTGCCACTGCATCCCACGGCTCAACGCCCCGTCGCAGCCGCCGATGGCATAATCCGCCTGCAAAAACAGCCCCGGCCCGATGGTATTTGCCCGGCAGGGCACCAGGGTGGTGCGGGATTTAAAGCTGGTGATGGCGTTTTGCTCAATGGTTAAGGGGTGGAGCCTTGCCCCGAGCCGATGGGTCTGCCGTGCCCATTCCTCATCGGTGGCAAATTCAGCGGCAAAGTGCGGCTCCCAAAAGGCGATGTGGCACATTCTGCCGATCCCGTACACCAGCGTCAGCTTGCCGCCCTCCTCCTTAATTTTCCTGATTTTTTCCGCATAGGTGGGGAGATTGTCCCGGGTGGCAAAATTCCGCTGTGCCGCCGGTACCGTATGATCTCCCAAGGGAGCGAAAAAGGCGTTTGTCATGGCGTTCTGGAACGCCGCCGGGTTGGCAGGCTCTAAGGTGTTGCCCTCCCCATCTGCCCATTCGTCCATATTAAACGTGGTAACATGGTTACAAGGTATCTTCCATTCATT
>CAKSSZ010000272.1 GCA_934489915.1 uncultured Clostridia bacterium
GCGGTGAAGGACGGGGGAGAGTTATCCACCGAGCCGATCCGGGAAGAAACAACCGTACCGGTGGAAGAAATCACCGTGCCGGAGGAACACCGGGCATATTTGGAAAAGTTGGTAGAACAGGGCTATGACCCCCAGCGGCTGGAGGCGATTTATCAGTTTTGGCTGACCTGCGGGGAGGATATTTCCTTGATTGAGCAGATGTACCGTGCCGGGGAAGAAGCCAATTTTGAAGGGATTTATTGGGTGGAGGACAGCTATAACACTGCCACCCATGACGTCCACGGCGTGTTAGGCGGATTTGAGGTGCGGGAATATTTGAATAAATCCATTACCAAAGAGCAAATCGCCCAGGCAAATATTATGTCCCGTCAGGGCGTGTATACCATACGTGAAATTTTAGATCGGCTGCTGGAAGGGGAGGCATGGTCAAAGCTGGTAAATGACGTGTACGGCAGCGGAACCGTGCCGGAGAAGGTAGCCTATGTGGATGTGGAAACTCTGTCCGTTTTAAAAAAGAAAAGCGGTCTGACCCCCATCCGCAGTGTAGTATCGGAATATTATACGTTTGAAGAACCCACCGTGTCAAATCATATGTACGGAACCGCAATCGGCGCTGTTTACGGCTCCGGAGAGCTGGTATCCATCCCCAAAAAGGAACTGGGCGAGGTGAGCCTGTTTCCGGAAACGAGAGAGGAGAGATAACCGATGAAAAAATTTGCAGGCCTATGGATTACCCTGCTCAGTATCTGCCTGTGCGGGATGTGCGCATATGCGTCCACCTCGGAGGCGCTCGATACCAACAATTCCATTGAACTGGTGCAGTCTATCAACGGCGCCCAGTACCAGGCGCCCTATGTGGCGAGCGAGTCCGGCACAGAGCAAATCAACCCCATGTCCGGCGCATTGAATTTAAAGGTAACTGACCTGGTGCTGCCCGGAAAAAACGGGCTGGATCTGGTTATTTCAAGAACCTATAACAGTCAGTTGATGGGGGATAATTGCCGTTTGGTTCAAACATCCGAACACGGAGAATCGGTCATGTATGCCTATCGGTATACCTACGATGGCAACAGAAGCTGTTATTTTCTTTTTCCCAGTGAGCAGGAAATGTTGAGTAGTGCAAAGGACAGCTTTGTAGGGAAAGAGTTATCTACCGGAACAAAAGCAACCGTATTAAATAAGAATTTTGACGGTACGGCTTATCGTTACTCTGAAATTGCAAATCAAAACGGAACGGTAACCTATACCCGGGTTCCGTCAAGCAAACAAATGTTAAATGTGGAAGGAAGTAAGCAGCAGTTTTATTCCAGTAATCCGGAAGGTATGCCTGACTTTTCATTAGGGCAAGGCTGGGCATTGGATTTGCCCTGCAGTACCCCTATGGGAAATGAGTTGAATAGCCATTATACTATTTTAGAGGCATATTTCCCGGAATATCATTGTATTGAAGAGGAAACCTGCAGTCGGGATAGCGATAATTGCATTTACGGTCGTTGTCACTGTCAATACTGTGATGCGAACCGTGTTGTAACCAGGGAGCGGTATGAAAATTTCAGCGCACAGTTTAAAGATGAAAACGGGCAAATTTTTGCAGGTAAAGAAACGGTGATAAAAGAACTGCTGGAAGGGGAAATGAAAATTACAGAGTTTTCATTTACTGCGGATACATCTTCACTGCATGAAGGATTTAACGTACATAATGACTATGGATTGGAAGATCAGGAACTTTCTTTTTCTCTGACCGACCAATACGGCCACACGGTGGAGTATAACCGTTCTGTTACCTACGTGCCGGATAATACCACATATTATTTTGGTTATTCCGGTCTTTTGAAAGCCAAGCAGGATCAGTTCGGCAATTCTATTTTGTATTATTATAATCATAACGGCAAGTTAGATCACATCATCGATAGCTATAACCGTACCGTTCAGTTCCATTGGGGAGAGGACGGGCAATTGCAAAAAATCACCTACGGC
>CAKSSZ010000273.1 GCA_934489915.1 uncultured Clostridia bacterium
GCTTGGGAATCTGCATCGGGCTCGTATAGCTGAACTTTTGCATCAGAGACGGTGCAATTTCATTTTTATACTTTTCGCTGATTCTTGACATGCTTCAACCTCCTTTCGCTTATTCGATGATCTCGCCGCATTTTTTGCAGTATCTCGCCTTTTGTCCGTCAGCCAGCAGCTTTACGCCGGTTCTGGAAGCGCTACCGCACTTGTTGCAGTTGACCATGACTTTATCCGCATAAATGGCAGCCTCCTGATGGATGATCCCGCTGGGATCGCCGGCCTTTCTGGGCTTTTTATGCTTGGTTGCCATGTTCACCCCTTCTACAATAACCTTACCTTCGGAGGGGAGAACGGTCAGCACCTTACCCTTTTTGCCCTTATCCTTGCCGGACAAAACAGTTACGCTGTCGCCTTTCTTCACGTGCACTTTTTTCATCACTTGTTACACCTCCTACGATTAAAGTACCTCCGGTGCCAAAGACAGAATCTTCATATATTCCTTGTCTCTCAGTTCTCTTGCCACCGGCCCGAAAATACGGGTGCCTCTGGGGTTTTTATCATCTCTGATTACAACGGCTGCGTTCTCGTCAAACCGAATGTAAGATCCATCCTTACGATGAACGCCCTTGCGGGTTCTCACGATAACAGCCTTTACAACATCACCTTTTTTGACTACTCCACCCGGGATTGCTTTCTTAACGCTGGCCACGATTACGTCGCCCACATTCCCGTATCTTCTCTTGGAGCCGCCCAAAACTCTGATACACATAAGCTCCTTCGCGCCGGTATTATCGGCAACACGAAGCAATGTTTGCTGTTGTACCATTCTTAATCCTCCTTCCTGCGAACAGTGATTTAGCGAGCTTTTTCAACGATTTCAACCAGTCTCCATCTCTTGTCCTTGGACAGGGGTCTGGTTTCCATGATTTTCACCTTATCACCAATGCCGCATTCGTTCTTTTCGTCATGCGCTTTGAACTTAATCGTGCGCTTTACAATCTTTTTATATAAAGGATGCTTTACCTTATCAGCGATTGCCACAACGATGGTTTTGTCCATTTTGTTGCTGATGACTTCGCCGATTCTCACTTTTCTCTCAGCTCTTTCCATAGATCAAACGGCCTCCTTCCTACTGACGTTCTCTGAGAATGGTCTTGACCCGGGCAATATCCCGCTTCACGTCCACAATTCTCATCGGATTATCCAACTGGTTGGTGGCATGCTGAAATCTAAGATTAAACAGCTCGGCCTTCAATTCAGTTTCTTTCATCTGTAATTCCTCAACGGTCAAATCTCTTAATTCATTAGCTTTCATCATGTTCACCTCCCTCTTCCTCAGTCCGTGCAATGATTTTGCACTTTACAGGAAGCTTATGCATTGCCAAACGGAGCGCTTCCCGTGCGATTTCTTCAGAAACGCCGCCGATTTCAAACATAACCCGGCCGGGCTTAACAACAGCGACCCAATACTCCGGAGAACCTTTACCGCTACCCATACGGGTTTCAGCAGGTTTTTCGGTAACAGGCTTATCCGGGAAAATCTTAATCCAAACCTGACCGCCTCTCTTGGTATAACGGGTCATGGCAATTCTGGCAGCCTCAATCTGATTGCTGGTGATCCAGCAGGGCTCCAGCGCCTGCAAACCGTAATCACCGTTGGAAATGAAATTTCCGCGGGTTGCTTTTCCCTTCATGCGACCCCGCATCACTCTGCGGTATTTCACTCTTTTAGGTAATAACATTTATTTTCCTCCTTCCGACTTTACTGCTTTTTTACTTTCTGGAAGGACCTCCCCTTTGTAAATCCATACCTTTACGCCAATTTTGCCGTAGGTAGTATTTGCTTCTGCAAAACCGTAATCGATGTCCGCACGAAGAGTTTGCAGAGGAATTGTACCTTCATGATAATGCTCGCTGCGAGCAATTTCAGCGCCGCCCAGCCGGCCAGAGCACAGGGTTTTGATTCCCTTGGCATTC
>CAKSSZ010000274.1 GCA_934489915.1 uncultured Clostridia bacterium
GTACCAGGCAAGATGGCCGTGGCTCAAGGAGGTTTACGAGGGGGTTTATGACCAGAAGGGCTGTACTTTCTCGAATAACATCTTGCTGTATGATGAGGAAACATCCCCCGGGAATACCGGCTGGTATCATCTGTTGCACAGCGGTGACCCGGTGTACGGCATTAATCAGTCGGAGGGGAACACCAACCGGGTGATTTCTGCCGGAGCGGAGGAAATCTGCCTGGATCCGGCGGCAAATGACTGGCGGCTGAAGGAGGAAACGCTCGCAAGCATGCCCGGCTTTTCTCAGCTGCCTTCTCCCGATGAGCTGGGACCTGCTCCCTATGATCGGGACGGCGCCATGACTCTGCCGGGCGGTGAACGGCCGAGCGTTTCTCAGGTTCGGTTTTCTCAGCCCCCTGCAGCAGGCGGGACGGTCAGTGCCATCTATGATTTCTTCGGCGGAACAGAGGGTGCCAGCCGCTATGAATATTATGTGTACGATTCAGCCGCTGCCACCTCCGGCACGCTGCTTTCTACCTATACCACCCGCAACAGCTGCTCCATCCCGGAAAAATATCGGGGGAGATGGATCCGCTGCCGGGTGATCCCGGTTAACAGCAGCGGGCTGATGGGACAGGACGGCTGGTCTGAAGCGGTGGAGATCGGCGGTACCGCTCAGGCGGATAAAACCGCTTTGGTTGAGCAGCTTGCCAAGGCAAGAGCGGCGCTGCAAAGCGCAGTGGCAGGAACCCAGGACGGTCAGTATCCGCAAAGTGCCATTGATCAGCTGAAGGCGGGCGTTGACCGTGCTCAGACGGTGGCGGACGATCCGGACGCCCTCCAGTTCCAGGTGGATGAAGCAGTGGAGCAGTTAAGCCAGCTGCAAAAAAGCTTTGCAGACAGCCAGGTGGTTGCCATGGAGCGAATGTCCATCGGCGCAATGCTGCAGGATACCGAGCATTGGCAAAGCTACACCGGTACAGAGCCCTTTACCTTGGAGCAGGGCGTGCTGACCCTGACCGGCGGAACGGGAGCTGCTTATACCGGCGCTCAATATCAGAATAAAATTTTTGTCTTTAAAATGAAGCTGGAAACAGCCGTTGCAGACCAGAAAACTCTGAACTGCTCCGTGTGCTTCCGGGCGCAAAATCCGGCACTTTTGTGGAATCAGGGCAACGGCGGATATTTGTGGTGGATGAAGCGGGAGCAAAATGAAGCCCAGCTCTTCCAGCCCAACATCCTGCGTTCCTTTACCCAAGGCTTGATTGAGCCGGGACGGGAATATACCGTGGGCGTGGGCGTGTATGATACCGCCGGCGGCGGAGTACGGCTGAAGCTGTTCTTAGACGACCTGACCACGCCGGTTTATGACACGGTGTTTACCGATGACCATAATCTCTACGGCGAAAGCGGTTACTTTATGGCGGCTTCCGGTGCAGGCATTACCATGCGCCTGTGGGCGGTGGATCCGGCGGATCAGACCGCATTGACCAAAGTCCTGACCCAGGCAGAAGAGCTGTTGCAAAACGCTCAGGAAGGGGACGGCTACGGCGCTTACAGCACTACCGTAACGGCGGCGTTCCGCCAGGCAATTGATCGGGCAAAAGGGGTGAACCGGGACGGTGCGGCGGTACAGGCGACGGTGGATGAGGCAGTCGCCTCCCTCCAAAATGCCATGAAAACCTTCCGTGCAGGGGTGAATACCCATGCCGTTGTGACCGAGAACGGGAAAGCCACTCTGCTTTACGGCTATCCCCAGGCAAGCTTTGCGATGAAGGAGGGCGTTACCTCCTTTACGGTTGAAATGGATCCCGTACAGGAGCAGCCCCGCCTGCTTGCGACCTTGGAGACGGCGCAGGGAACGGTTCAGATGGAAAGCCAGTCCGGGGCTAAGATCACCGGGAACGGATGGACGGGCGGCTTCCTGCTGCCTGCTGTTGGCAGCACACCCTCCGGCACGGTGAACGGAACCGGCC
>CAKSSZ010000275.1 GCA_934489915.1 uncultured Clostridia bacterium
GTTTGACGAAGGGAAAAATCTCACAGTCGCTTATTTAGGCGGCTCAATCACAGAGGGCGCAGGTGCAAGTAGTGGCGCCAACCGGTGGACAAGTTTGCTCACTAAAAATTTTTTTAACGGTACGTTTAAAACTGCCCACAGCAGCGGTACGGCTACGGAGGTCAATGCCGGAATCGGCGGAACGCCTTCCGACTTGGGTCTGTTCCGGTTGAACCGGGATATTTGCTCCCAAAACCCCGATATCGTTTTTGTGGAATTTGCGGTAAACGACGGCGGTCCTGCTCAGGCAAATCCGCTGGCGGTAAAGCAGAGAATGGAAGGGATTGTCCGTCAGCTGCAGGCACTCCCGAAGCAGCCGGTTGTTATTTTTATTTATACCGCTGCTGACCCGGACAACAATTTTTATTCTCCCTTGAATTGTGCCAAGATACACCAGGAGGTTGCGGATTATTATGGGATCGGTTCCATTAATCTGTGCCAATATGTGGCAGACGGAACGGATCTGGACGGGAATACGATCGTCTGGAATAAGGATCAGACCGGCACTTGGACGAATGATAACACCCACCCGAATGACATTGGTTATGCGAAGTATGAGCAATACATCCGAAAAGAGCTGACCGACCATCCGGAAAAGTATTTGAAGAAGATGACCACGCAGAAGGACTGCAAATTCGGCTACGAGTTCTTAGAGCCGAATCTGGTTTCTGCCAGAGATACCCGTGTGACCTACAGCGAAGGGGACTGGAGTGATTGGAACCGGGACTTCCGCGGTAATTCCAGCTGCTTGAAATATACGCAGAACGCCGGTGCAACGGCAGAATTTAACTTCAAAGGACGTTCCATCGGCCTGTATGTGCTGCGGGGCGACCGGGGGAACTCGGCAAGCTATCAGATTGTGAACAGAAAGACCAATACAACCGTGAGAACGGGAACGGTGTCTAACTTCTACAATCATAATGTTACCAATAAGGAATATACCGACAGTCTTGGCTGGGGTACGCTGATGACCTGCTCTACCATGCTGATCAATAATCTGCCCTACGGTGAGTATACCTTAAAGCTAACCACAAATGTAGTGCAAACCCAAAACGGCTGGGTGAAGGACTTGTTTGCCATCGGTTATTACATGGTAGACGAAGGCTTTGCCTCCTATGTGGATATTACCAGAACAAAGACCGCTTTGACAAGAGATGAGACGGCTTATGTGACGGTAGACGGAATTGACGAGAGCGGTAACAGCGTTGTGTTAAACAGCGATAGCGTACATACCGAAGGACTGACCTTTACTTCCTCCAATCCGTCGGTTCTGGAAATTGATGGAAACGGAAAAATGATTCCGGTGCAGGAGGGCACTTCTGTTATTTCTGTTTCTAACAATGCCGGCACCTCTCAAAAGCTGATGGTAATGGTGTACAGCGATAACAGCGTTTTGAATCAAACCTGGGATGATGATACTTTGGGCACAGTGTCCGGTACCTTATCTTCGATTCATGACAATACGCTGGAGTTTAAAAATTCTACTGAAATTGTTGCCGGCGGTCACCGGGGGGCGGATGTTGGAAAATCCCTCCACTTCCTCCAGCTGGACAAGGCAACTATGGGCAATGACGCTTATGCTCAAGGGGACGCTTGGAAGAGCGGCACCAATTATATCTACCAGATTTTAAATTCTGCATGCGCTGCCAAGGATAACGCATCCGTCTTGGAAATGTGGTTCTATGACGACGGCAAAACCCAGGATATGCAGTTCTGGCTTTCCGGCATTGTATCTCCCGGAGCGAGTGACGCAGCAACTTTGGGCAAGGATCAGGATCTGAGAAACGAGCTTGTCATCCGGAGCGGTTATTACACGATTCTTTCCATGAAGACGATAGGACAGGGGTCTGTTTATAATACTAAGGAAGAGTATTATGCTGCGGCTGCTGCGGCGAAGGCTCAAGGTAAGAT
>CAKSSZ010000276.1 GCA_934489915.1 uncultured Clostridia bacterium
GCGGGTGACTGCTCCGGAGGAGGAGTCAGTTGTTGAGGCAACCACAGCCGTCACACCGGATGAAAAATATATGGAGGTGCCCATTGTGGGGCGGGTTGCGGCCGGGATTCCGATTTTAGCGCAGGAGTATGTAGAAGGGTATTTGCCCCTGAGCTTTGATTTTGCCAAAAACAAAGAATTGTTTGTTCTTCGGGTACAGGGAGAAAGTATGATTAACGTGGGGATTTTTGACGGGGATCTGATCATTGTCAGCCGTCAGCCGGACGCACGCAACGGAGATATTGTGGTTGCGCTGATTGAAGATGACGCAACGGTGAAAACCTTTTATAAGGAAAAGGGGCATATCCGTCTGCAGCCGGAAAATGATTTTATGGAACCGATTATTGTGCCGGAGGTTTTGATTTTAGGGAAGGTGGTAGGGCTGTTCCGCTCAATGTAATCGTAAGAAGAAGGGGGGCGGCTTTTTGCCGCCCTCAGACTGCCGAAAGAGTCGGTCAGCCGCAAGCCGATGAATAAGAAAGGATCAAGGGCGGCTTTGCGCCGCCCTTCTCCGTTACGGAATCGGGAAATGCTCCGGTGTGAGAATAGGAATGGGGAATTCCCGGCTGAGCAGCCGGAGGATTTCATCCAGCTCTGTCGGGTGATTTGCGCTGAGCAGCAGCACGGGGGAGGCATTCAGTTCCGCAGCGCATGCCAGCCCGCGGCGCACCTCCTGCTCAAAGGTTTCCGGTTCTTCGTGAGTGTCGAACACGGCGTATAAGTTCCCCGGAGGGGAGGGACGTATCTGGAACAGCAGCAGAACGCCTGCCAAAACAGCCAGCAGACACAGTGTAACAATTAAAGGAGACAATCGATTCACCTCGCTTTCCGGAACAGCTTCTGTTGTTATGCTATGCGCCGGGCTGCTGTTTGGTGACGAAACGGAGGAGAGAGACATGAGCGAATATGAACCGAAATGTATTTTGTGCAATCATGGCAGAGAGCTGCGCCTCACCGGTCATGTTCTGTGCGAGCTTGCCGGGGTGACCCGGCCGGATTTTTGCTGCAAGCATTTTGTGATGAACTATATTAAGCTGCCGGTACACCGCCCCAAGCCGAGGAAGAAAAAAAGCTTTTCTCCGGAGGATTTTTCTCTGTGAATCGGCAGCGTAAAAAAGGGATTAACAGAATAAACGCCCCCGTACTGCACGGTACGGGGGCGTTTGCTTTTCTTTCTTATATTTTTTCTACCTTAATCATATTGGTATTGCCCGATTTCCCATTGGTCATGCCGCCGGTGATGACAATGATATCCCCCGGAGCGGCCAGGCCGGATTCCTTCGCTTTGACCATAGCGTGGTAAAAGAGAACGTCCGTGGATTGGAATTCGTCGGACAGCACCGGCAGCACCCCCCAGGAAAGAGCCAGCTTCCGGTACGCCTTGGGGTCGGTGGTCATTCCGATAATGGGAATGGGGGAGCGGAACCGAGAGATGAGCCGAGCGGTCATACCGCTCCTGGTGCAGGCGACAATCACCTTTGCCTCCACATCCATTGCCAGGGAGCAGGTGGAGTGGGAGAGTGCGTCGGTCAGGTTGCGGATCTGAAAGCTGGAATTATTAAATCTCTTTTTATAGTGAATATTTTGCTCCGTCTCACGGGCAATTTTGCTCATGGCCCGCACTGCCTCAACAGGATATTTTCCTGCGGCGGTTTCGCCGGACAGCATTACGGCGCTGGTGCCGTCGTAAACGGCGTTGGCTACGTCGGAGATTTCCGCACGGGTGGGGCGGGGGTTGTGAATCATAGATTCCAGCATCTCCGTTGCGGTGATGACCCGTTTCCCCCGGAACCGGCAGGCGGTAATCAGTTTTTTTTGAATGGAGGGCAGCTCCTCATAGGGAATTTCTACCCCCATATCGCCCCGGGCAACCATAATGCCGTCACTGACGGAAAGAATTTCAT
>CAKSSZ010000277.1 GCA_934489915.1 uncultured Clostridia bacterium
GGGCAAGGGGTTGCCTGCGCTTTTCTCACAATGTGTATTTGCCTTGCCCGCACGATGGGGCAAGGCTTTTTATTTCAAATTTTATTTAGGGGGAAATTTGTAGTATGAAACTGATTTTTGATGTGGAAGACAAACCAAAGTTCGGACAATTGATTGTATTTGCCATCCAGCAGCTCCTGGCGATCATGGCGGCTACCTTAGTCGTCCCGGTCATCATCGGTCATGGCATGAGTTCTGCTGCCGCTCTGTTCGGCGCAGGCTTCGGTACCTTGATTTACATTTTATTTACCAGAAAACAAAGCCCGGTATTTTTAGGCTCATCCTTTGCGTTTATCGGCTCTATGACGGCTGCCTTTGCCGGTGGCGTTTCCATGTCTCTGGGCTATGCGGGTTTGATCATCGGTGCCATCTGCGCGGGGCTTGTATATGTGGTCATCGCTCTGGTGGTCAAGTTGGTTGGCGTTGGCTGGATTGATAAGCTGATGCCCGCCGTCGTTATCGGACCTACCGTTGCCATCATCGGTCTTTCCCTGGCAGGGAATGCAGTAGGCGATCTGGTAAAAGGCTCTGTTACCCAGGAAGTGGTAGACATGGTAGCGCAAATGAATGCTGCCGGTCAGTACGAGCTGGTTGAAAGCGTTTCCAACGTACCGGTTGCTTCTCCCTTAATCGCTTTGCTGTGCGGTCTGGTCACCCTGTTCACCACCATGCTTTGCTCCACGTACGGAAAGAAAATGACCCGCCTGATTCCCTTCATTATCGGAATCGTAGCCGGTTATGCAGTGGCTGTAATCTTTACACTGATCGGAAACGCAGCAGGGATCCCCGCATTACAGGTCATCAGCTTTGCACCCTTCACCCAATTGATAGAAAACGGCGTCACCTTATCCACCTTCCTGTCGGTGCCGGACTTCACCTTCCTGACTGCGTCAAAGGGCTTGAGCGAGCTTTCTGCCTCTTACATCGCAACCATCGCAGTAGCATACATCCCGGTTGCATTCGTTGTATTTGCAGAACATATTGCCGACCATAAAAACATCTCCTCGATTATTGAACGGGATTTATTAAAGAAGCCGGGTCTCCACAGAACTCTGCTGGGAGACGGCATTGGCTCCATCTTCGGTGCTTTCTTTGGCGGCTGCCCCAACACTACCTACGGCGAATCCATTGCTTGCGTTGCCATCACCCGGAATGCATCCGTTGCAACCATTTTTGCAGCTTCTGTCGGAGCAATTATTATTTCCTTCGTCTCTCCGTTCATTGCGTTTGTAAACTCCATTCCCCCCTGCGTGATGGGCGGCGTTTGCATGGCTCTGTACGGCTTTATCGCAGTCAGCGGTTTGAAAATGTTTAAAAATTTGGATCTGGACGACAATAAAAATCTCTTTGTTGTCAGCGCCATTTTGATTGCCGGGATCGGCGGCTTAACCGTCACCATCGAAAAGGTCACCATTACCTCCATTGCCTGCGCCTTGATCTTGGGGATCCTCTCCAACATCATTCTGGCAAAGGACCCGGCAAAAGCAGAAGAATAATCGATGGAAATCTATTGAGATTTCAGAGTAGAAGTGAGTTCGGTGTTCAACTGCTCATTTCTACTCTGATTTTTTCGGAGGATATGGGTTATGAAGATTATTTTAGATGAAAAATCTATGCAGCGTGCCATTGTCCGCATTGCACACGAAATTATGGAACGGAACGAATCGCCGGAAGCATTGGTATTTGTCGGGATCAAAACAAGAGGGGTTCCCTTGGCAAATCGGATTTCCGAATGCATTTATCAAAAAATTGATTCCTCGGTCAAAATCCCCGTCAACGTGCTGGACATCACCTCCTTCCGGGATGATTTGCAGAA
This sequence comes from uncultured Clostridia bacterium, assembly GCA_934489915.1. Taxonomy (GTDB): domain Bacteria; phylum Bacillota; class Clostridia; order HGM11514; family HGM11514; genus SIG438. Next base: position 1,856 of record CAKSSZ010000277.1, read on the forward strand.
AAAAAACACCCCCGTGCCGGAACCTGTGCTGGAAGCTGACATCACGGGGAAAACGGTTGTTTTAATTGACGATGTGATTTACAC
>CAKSSZ010000278.1 GCA_934489915.1 uncultured Clostridia bacterium
CCTATAATCAGGGCGGCAAGCCTTACACGATTACCAATTTATATTATGACACGCCGGACGATTACCTGATCCGCACCTCCCTTTCCAAGCCGGTTTATAAAGAAAAGCTGCGGCTGCGTTCTTACGGTGTGCCGCAGCCGGAGGATGCGGTTTTTTTGGAGATTAAAAAGAAGGTGCGGGGATTGGTGAATAAACGCCGGAGCGGTATTTTGTTATCCGATGCATACCGCTTTGCCAAAACCGGCATATTGCCCCCTGTGACCCCGGAAATGAACGGGCAGGTGATGCGGGAGCTTGCTTATTTTTTATCTGTTTACCGCCCGGTACCGAAATTATATCTGGCTTATGACCGGGTTGCTTATTTTGAACGGGGGAATCCGGACTTGCGAATTTCTTTTGATCAAAAGATCCGTGCCAGAAGGAAGGAGCTGCGGCTGGAGGCGGGAGATTACGGCCGGCTGCTGCTGCCGGAGGGGCAGTATTTGATGGAAATCAAAACCGCTTTCGCAAAGCCCCTGTGGCTGACCGATCTGCTGACGGCACATTCCCTCCGCCGGAAAAACTTCTCAAAATATGGGACGGAGTTCCGGCAAACGGTGCAGGCGGCAGTATGATCGGATTTTTTTGAAATAGGCAGATCAATATCTTGTGGTGAAGCAGAGAGCGGAGCGGCAACATATTGCGGTTTTTAAGATTTTTTACGGGACAGAACTCAAACAGTCTGAGATTTGTAATAATTGCACAAAATAAGTAATTCCAAATTGTGCAATATAACCATATAAAAGCACGATAATTTGGGGGAAAACGGAGTTGTAGGTTTCCATAACATGTGTTTTTTTAAGGGGTTTCGGGGTTGCAAAACAAAGGAAAATGAGGTACAATATCCTCTGTTGTAACAATTCTGTAACATTATCTTTACAGAATTGTAATTTCAGAAAGAGGTGTTCTCATTGAAACGAGCAGAAAAACAGATACAAAAGAAGCTGGCTCGGCAGTGCGGCGCTTATCGGGTGCGCTGCCATACGGCTGACCTGTCTCATAAAATTACCAAAAAGACGGATGTCAGACGGATTGCCGGTTTTATGAATAGTGTTCCGGGATATCTCCTGCTGTTTGTCCTGATTGCCTCCGTGGCGACTACGGGGCTGTATGGGGCAGGGTTTCGGCTGGGCTATCAGGTCTATGCCGGAAATGAGCAGATCGGAACAGTCACCCAGCAGGAAACATTCCGTCAGGCACTGGATGAGGTTCACGCTACGTTAGAAGAAAGCTTCGGCGAGGATTTTTCCCTGGAGGAGGAGCCTTATGTGAAGCGGGGACTGGTAAATGTGAAGGAAGAAACCACCGACCTGCCGGAGCAGATGATTTCCTCCGCCGGTGAAATCTCGGAGGGCGTGGCCATTTTGGTGGATGGCGCCACCGCAGCAGTCGTGTCGGATGAACAGACTGCCCATCGGGTGCTGACAGGCTTTCTGGATCAGAAAAAACAGGAATACGGCGATGAAAACGCCACCTTTGCAAGAAATGTTACCCTGGAGCAGCAATATGTGCAGACCAGCGCCATTCAGTCGGAAGAAGCAGCGGGGGATACCCTCCGGGGCGACGCTCAGGAAGGAATTGTACACCGTGTGAAAAGCGGCGACACCCTGTCCGGCATTGCAGAGCAGTACCACACTACGGTAGAGGCGCTGCGGGCGGCAAACGCAGACTTGGAGGGGGATACGGTGCTGGCCGGTCAGGATCTGACCATCAGCGCAGCCAAAAGCTGGCTCCCGGTCAAAACCGAGGAGGCGACCTCTTATGAAGAAGAAATTCCTTATGAAACAAAGATAGAAGAAACGGACGAGCTGTATTTGGATCAGACCGAGGTGAGTCAGGAAGGGCAAAACGGCGCAAAGAAGGTTGACGCTGTGATTGTCAAGGTGGATG
>CAKSSZ010000279.1 GCA_934489915.1 uncultured Clostridia bacterium
TTTAAATCTTTTACCAGATAGCCGGATAAATACCCTCCCAGCATACCGCCTAAAAATCCGGCGCCCATATTTTGAGCAACCATACCCATGAGTAATCCCGGTGCAATGCCGGGACGGTCGGCAATGGAATAGGCAATGGCTGCGCCGATGACTGCCGGCAGCAGCTGCATTCCGTAAACGCCTAAGGTGACGGCTGCCTGCCAGATGTTGTAGCTTTCCTTATAATTTGAAATGGTATCCGGATTTCCACCGCACAGATTCCCGATGGCAATCAGCAAACCGCTTGCCACAACAACCGGCAGCATAAACGAAATTCCAGTCAATGCATGTTTTTTTAATTGCAGCTTTTGAAGCATTCTATTTTTCCTCCCAATCTGTTGGGGCGTTTTGAATAATCCCCTTTTGATGATTATTCCTATTGTGTCACAAAGGGGGAAAAAGCATACGTTTTTGCAACATATTTTTTCAATGAAATCTCATATATATGGAAAAAAGGGGGGATGAACATGAAGTGCCTTGTAAAAACCGAGCAGGAGCGAGTATTGTTTTTTTGCGAACAAGGGCGGGGGTTATGCTATCGACGGGAGGAGGATGCAGGGGTCAGTGTGCTGTGCGACCGCTGTCAGGGTGAATTTGACGTGCTGGCAGGGGAGGAATTACAAGTGGCGTGCCAGGATGATGCGGGGAATTTATATTTTTATACCCAGCGTTCGGGTCAGTGGCGCCGACGGCTGGTGCTAAGCAGCAAGCGGGAGGAGCCGGCAGCCTCCTGCCTTCGGTTGTGGGAGGGGGAGGAGTCGCATTTTTTGTTTTATCTGTTGGAGAGCCGAGGGGAACGGCTGCTGATTTGCCACCCCTTGGAGGAAGGGCGACCGCGGGCGCTTGCCAAGGTGGAGGGAGCAAATTATTTGCTTCGTGCGGATCCGGCGGGTTGTTTATCCTTAGTGTATGATCAGGGGGGCGCTATGCTGCGCCGTTATCGCTACGGGAGCTGGGGAGAGCCGGTATTGCTGGGAGATTTTCATGTGGAGGACGCTTTGTTTGAACGGCCTGACGCAGCTCATTTTGCCGTATCCCGCGGGGGCAGCTTATTTTACCTGTGGTGGCAGGAGGGACAGGTACGGGAACGGCTGCCGGTTACCCGAAGCGGGCAGCTCTGTCCGGTTTTGCTGCAATATGAGGAATCTGTTTTTGTGCTGTATGAGGAACGGGGCAGAGTGTTTTATTGGAAAAAGGGGGAGCGCGCGCCGGCGGCTGTCATTGCAGGGGGAGAACCGGAGCTGTTTCATCTGCGGTTTTCCCATGGCGGAGAGGCCGGACTTGCCCGGTGCGCTTACGGTAACCGGCTGAGGGGGCGGGTCAATTTGTTTTTGGTAGGACGGTTGCCGGAGACAAAAAAACCTGTGTTTTCCGATTCCGGCGTGATTGAGCTGACAAAGCTGCGGCTGCGTCTGGAAGCACTGGAGCAGCGGATGAATCGGTTGGAATCACTGGAAAAGGCGCAAAGAATGCCCGTGCCTCCAAAGGATGACCGGGAATAGTTTTCCTTTATTTACACATCCTATTCTTATCAGCTTTGAACAAAAAGCGGAAGAAATTGGAGGGGTAGCAGGGGAAAATGAAGAAAATCGTGAAAAATCAAAAAAAACATTTTGAAAATTTAAAAAAGTATGTTATAATAGATGTAGTAATCTGTTGTGGTGTGATTTGCATGGCGGCAGGTTTGAATTTGTTTTTAATTCCCAATAAAATTGTGACCGGTGGTGTCAGTGGCTTGGCCACAGTGCTTTATCACCTGACCGGTGTGGGAGCGGGCAGCTTTGTGCTGGCTTTGAATTTGCCTTTGCTTTGGTATGCATTTCGGCGGTTGGGGCGAACTATGGCAGTGCGCACATTGGGTGCAACGGCACTGCTGTCCCTGTGCC
>CAKSSZ010000280.1 GCA_934489915.1 uncultured Clostridia bacterium
GGCCGACGCTGGGGAGCTGATCTGCATCCCCTACCATGATAAAGCGTGCACGAGGGGGGAGTGCGCTCAATAAATGATCCATTAAGATAATATCCAGCATGGAAATTTCATCGGCAATAATCACATCCGCCTCTAACGGATTTCGTTCGTTTTTAGAGAAGCTCTGTTCCCGATTTTCATCATAACTCATTTCCAGCAGACGGTGAATGGTTTTTGCCTCCCGTCCGCACAATGCAGACATGCGTTTAGCAGCCCGACCGGTAGGTGCGCACAACTCAACGCGTAAGCCCATCCCTTCAAACAATGCCGCAATGGTACGGATCACCGTTGTTTTCCCTGTCCCGGGTCCGCCGGTAATAATCATCACACGGTTTTTTACCGCTTCTATCACTGCATCCCGCTGCGCCTGCTCCAAGGTAATTCCAATTCCCTGCTCCGCCTGCTGCAATTGCTGTTCCAATTGATCGGGGCATTCCGGCACATCCCTCACCATTTCCAACAACGAAAAGGCGCACTGCCGCTCGCTGCGATACAAATCATAAAGAAAGATGTGTTCTTCTTCCCCTTCTGTAACAGCGCAAATGCGATTTTTCAATTGCAGCTCCACCAGTACGTTTTCGACGCAATCTTCCGATACATTCAGCATTCGGCATGCAAGCCCGATTAACTGTTTTCTATGTAAATAGGTGTGTCCGTTTTGGCTGTTGTACTGCAATAAATATTCTACACCGGCGGCAACCCGATACGGGTTATCCGGAGAAAGTCCCATAGCTGCCCCGATGGAATCTGCCTTCTTAAAGCTGACCCCCGACAGGTTTTCACATAGACGGTAGGGATTTTCCTTAATCCGTTCTACCGCATTGGCTCCGTATTGCTGATAGGCACGCAAAGAAAGCCCCGGCGCAACGCCATAGCGGTTCAAAAAAAGCATAACTGTCTGCACACCGCTTTGCTCTACCAGGGATTGGCTGATTTTTTCGGCTTTTGACAGGGAGATCCCCTTGATCACGCATAATTTTGCCGGTTCTTCCCGGATTACTCGGAGGCTGTCTGCACCGAACTGCTCTGTAATTCGTTTTGCCGTTGCTTTTCCAACGCCGGAAACAACACCGGACGCCAAATACTTTTCAATGGAAATTACATCAGACGGCTCCTTTTTTTCATAGTATTCTACCTTAAACTGCTCCCCGTATTCCGGGTGAACCGTCCAGCTCCCGGTCATCTCTACCGTCTCTCCTTCGTTCAAATAAGGCAAATACCCCACTGCACAAAAGGAAAGCTCCTCCGATTCTGCCTCACAAACAGTGAACCCGTTTTGTTCATTGCTGTAAATCACCGTATCAATCATCGCTGTAATTGTTACCAGCTCTTTTGCCATCTTCTCACCAATCTTATGCTCTCTTTAAGAAAGAGAATATTTTTTCTGATATTTCGCGTATTGTTCAAAGAATTTATTTTCTCCTTCTTCCTTCACATGGCTCAAGTATTCGTGTGTTTCAAAGGAATTATGCTCCATTTCCAGCAAACAAACCGCAATATTTGAGCAATGATCAGCCACCCGCTCGCAATTGGTCAGCAAATCGGAAAGGATAAAACCCATCTCCACCGTACAGCTGCCATCCCGCAAGCGGTTAATGTGGTTGTTTTTAATTTTATGCTTTAATTTATCAATGATCTGCTCCAAAGGCTCTACCTGCTTTGCAATTTCTAAATTCTCTTCCGTCAGCGCCTGGGTAGCCAGGTCTACAATTTCAGAAACAGCCGCAGTGATCACCTGCATTTCCCTGCGGGCGTCCTCAGAAAATAAAATTCCCTTTTCATGCATTTCCTGTGCCACTTCTAAAATATTCACTGCATGGTCGGAAATTCTCTCCTCGTCGCCAATGACATGCAGCAGCTGAGAAACCTCCATACTGTCCTGAGC
>CAKSSZ010000281.1 GCA_934489915.1 uncultured Clostridia bacterium
GATGGGAGGTATCGCAAAAAGCGACGCACGGAATCTGATATTTTTTTGCCAGGCGAGCTGTGACGGCTGCAACGGGGCATGCGTCTGCGTCAATGAGAATGCGCATAACATCCGGCCTCCTTTCTTTTTATTATAACAGGATGAGAAAAAAATTGCAATTATTTTTTTGAAAAAAAGGTTGACAAACAGCGAAAGGGGTGCTATAATACTTAATAATAAAAGCGATGACGAAGACGGTCGGTATGTAAAGTCTCAGAGAGTTGGCGGTTGCTGCAAGCCAATGGCGGAGCATATCAATGGCTTATCCCTTCCGAGCTGAAGGTCCGAAAGAGAATTCCAGTAGGCACCTTCCGTGGTTATGCTGCGTTAAGGCATTGGGCTTGTTAGAGCCTGCGAGGGGCGTTTTTTAGGAAACGCAATTTGAGTGGTACCGCGGATATGAATCCGTCTCAAAGAATTCTTTGAGACGGTTTTTTTATTACAATTGAAGAAAGCGAGGTTAAGGTCAAATGGAAGAAAAAATCAAGGAAATTGGCGCAAGAATCAAGGAGCTTCGCGAGATTATGGGGCTGAGCGTGGAGCAAATGGCAGAGATTACTGCCGTAACGCCTGAAGAATACGCCAAAAAAGAAGCGGGCGAGTCTGATTTTAGCTTTACTTTTATCTTTAAATGCGCCTCCGCATTCGGTGTAGAGGTAACGGATCTGGTGAGCGGAGCGTCTCCGACCCTGTCATCATACTGTGTTACCCGTGCCGGAGAAGGAATGGAGATTCACCGTCGGCGGGGATTTATTTATAACAATCTGGCGTCCCTGTTTCGCCGAAAATTGGCAGAGCCTTTTTTGGTGACGGCGCCTTATCTGGAAGAAGAACAGAATAAAAAAATTGAATTAAGTACCCATAACGGGCAGGAATTGGACATTGTGGTGTCCGGTCGTCTGAAGGTGCAGATCGGGGAAAAAACAGAGGTGTTAAACCCCGGTGATTCCGTCTATTATGACAGTGCAACCCCTCATGGGATGATTGCATTGGACGGGGAGGACTGCCGTTTTTATGCCATTGTAATCGGCGGTGAGAGCAGTGGGGTATCTGCGGAGACAGAGGCAGCTTCTGCTGAAGTGGCAGAGGAGAAAAAAGACGTTGCGTCCGCCTTTATCCAAACAAGCCGGGATGAGAATGGGGTACTTTCGGGGATTTCCTTTACCGATGCGGATCGGTTTAACTTTGCTTATGATATTGTGGACGAGCTGGCAAAGAAATGCCCGGATAAGCTGGCGATGCTTTGGGTGTCCAATCAGAAGGAGGAGCGGCGGTTTACCTTCCGGGATATGAGCCGGTATTCTTCCATGACGGCCAATTATTTTGCTTCCTTGGGAATCAAACGGGGCGACCGTGTAATGCTGGTGTTAAAGCGGCACTATCAGTTCTGGTTTTCTATTTTGGCGCTGCATAAAATCGGCGCCGTGGTCATTCCTGCGACCAACCTGCTGGTGCAGCATGATTTTGATTATCGTTTCCGGGCGGCCGGCGTCAGTGCAATCGTTTGTACGGCGGACGGGGATGTGGCGCATCAGGTGGATTTGGCGCAGCCGGATTCTCCGACCTTAAAAACCAAAATCCTGGTAGGTGGGCAAAGAGACGGCTGGCATGATTTTAACGGCGAATTTGAGCGGTTTTCCGATTCCTTCCCCCGGGCGGAGGACGCCGCCTGCGGCACGGATGATATGCTCATGTTCTTTACCTCCGGCACCACCGGTTATCCGAAGATTGCAACCCATAGCTTCCAGTATCCTCTGGGACATTATATTACCGCAAAGTATTGGCATCATGTGAACCCGGACGGAATTCACTTCACCATTTCCGATACCGGCTGGGGAAAGGCGCTCTGGGGCAAGCTGTACGGTCAGTGGCTGTGTGAGGC
>CAKSSZ010000282.1 GCA_934489915.1 uncultured Clostridia bacterium
GCACATCCCGACCGGAAAACACAGCAGTAATCTGCAAATCAGGAATCGCTCTTGCAATTCGCTCCCGTAAAATCTGGGCAATTCCAATCCCGTAATCACACACAATGCAAGCAGAAACTGCCGATAGCTTTCTTCCAATTCCGCCGCCGATCAATAATGCCAAAAAGCCCACCTCGTGTTCGTTTAGCTCCAAGCCCAATTCCTTTTCAAACAAATTTTCCAAAAACCACGCTACCGCCATCATATTCGGATACTTATCCTTGATCTGATCCAGCAGCTGATTTTTCCCCGGGAGCGCATATTGCAGCCTGGAAATGGTCACCTTCATCTGCAGCAGCATTTGCTTGACAAAAAACCGATCCTCCCGCAGCTCCACTCCCGCAATTTCACTGACTAAGTGTACCGCCCGCACGGTAAACCGGCAAAGCTCAACATTCATCGCTTCAAACCCTCTGCGTGCCTGCTCGGTATCAAATTCACGAATTTCGGAAACATCGACCGCAAAGCTCAAAAACTGCCGTTCCTGTTCCGAAAGCGGAATATGATACTCCTCCTCCAGCCGATCCGCCAGACGGCTTGCAAACCGTCTCCCCGACTCTCCATCTGTAGGACAAGGCGCCGGCGGCCGCAAATCCATCGTATGACCCTGCTTGACGCGAACCACGCTCAATGCACTTAGAAACAGAAGGCTTGCACCCGACTCATAATTAAAGGAAAATCCAAATTCCCGCTCCGTGTCAATCAACGCCTTAGCTGCCAGATCCGGGTTCATTCCGTCTAACGCCGCACACATGGCACGGTATTCATGCTCCGGCAAAAATGCATATTGAGCGCCGCTTACATTTGCCATCGTTTCATAAAAAGGGATAAATTCACGATAACAGGAAAGCCGGGCCAGCCTGTAGTTAAACTCGCTGCAGTGGATGGAAATCCCTTTTCCCCGCCGCCGTTCAAAACAGATCCGATGTTCAAAAAACCACCGATCCACCGTCTCCAACAATTTCTCCAGCTGGGTTCTGCCCATATAATAACGCTCCGCCAGACCTTGGGCGGTTAAGGAACCGTTTTTGAACAGCCGGCGAAGGATGAAAAAGATAATTTCCCGATCCTCATCCTCTTCTCTTACAAGGCTGTTCCAAACCGTATGATCTCCCGCAAGGCGAATGCCCACATGAGGTACGGTCTCGATCTCACCCCGGCCGGATAGTTCCTCCCTGAGGGCGGCAACGTCATTACGCACCGTTTTCACCGAAACCTGCAGCTGATCTGCCAGCTCGGTCAAGGTCATATAGCCTTCTTGCTGATACAGAATTTTGATCATTTCCGATTGTCGTTTGTTCACTGCCATCGAACCCCTTTTTCATTCCGTATCTCCTCGGTACAATTTTATTATACAACGGATCATACGGGTCGTATTTTTAATTTTTTGACACATTAGGGAAATTTCCCGCAATTTGATTTTATCACAGATCATTCCCTAAGGCAAGAGAGAATAAAAAGATGTGTTCGCTATCATCCATAGTGTACACATCTTTTTCGATTTTTAATAGGATTTTTTAAATTTTTTGTTTTGCTTGCAAATTGAAGGCCCTTCTGTAACCAATCAAAATTTCTCTTTGCTCCAATACAATCAAAAGGAGCGCGCCCCCAAAAGGAGGTGCGCCCCTACTAAAAAGGAGATGGAGTAGGCTAATTATTTCAGCAATCTGGCAAGAATGCTTACGCATTGTGCACGGGTTGCGTTCTCCCGCGGACGGAATTCAGATTCCGTTACACCGGAAATCAATCCCGCTGCTGCCGCCAGATCTACGCTATCCTTTGCCCAGTCAGAAATGCTGCCGGCATCTGCAAATTTATCGATGCCGCCCTTCTCGGCGGTTTTCCCCAAGAAGGTATATGCTTTGGCAATGATGAC
>CAKSSZ010000283.1 GCA_934489915.1 uncultured Clostridia bacterium
CTTTGTAGCACCGGGAGTAACTTCATAAGGACGGCATTGGTTGGAAATCCACATCAGCAAATCCCCGTAAAGCACCACATACAACCCTTGAAACAGCATTTTTTTTGTGAATCGAAAAGCACTCCCCTTCTCCATTCCGGACAGGTTCAGCGACAGTACCGGCACCTGCGGATATCCTGCATTTTCCAATGCCTTCCGCAACAAATGAATGTAATTAGACGCCCGGCAGCCGCCGCCGGTTTGCGTCAAAAGCAGAGCTGTTTTGTCCGGGTCATACCGACCGCTTTTTAAAGCATCCAGCATTTGACCGATCACCAGCATTGCCGGATAACAAATATCGTTATGCACGTAGGAAAGCCCCTCGTCAATCACGCTTTGATTGGTGGTATCCAGCAGCTCCAGCCGATACCCCGCCGAACGAAACAACTCCGTCAGGATGGAAAAATGAATCGGCAGCATCATAGGCGCCAAAATGGTATAGGTTTTTTTCATTTCCTTTGTAAATACTGCGCTCATAGGCTATTCCTCCATTGCTGCAAGGAGACTGCGCAGTCTGATTTTCACAGCTCCCAAATTTTGAATTTCATCAATTTTAATCCCCGTATACAACTTTCCGTGGCTGCGCAGGAGAGAAGCTACCTCGTCGGAGGTAACAGCGTCAATCCCACAGCCAAAAGAAATCAACTGTACCACCTGCATATTCGGGTACCGTGCCGCCAGGTATGCCGCTCGGTACATTCTGGCATGATAAGTCCATTGATTCAGCACCTGCACCCCTTCGTTATCTGCCAGATGCGCTACACTGTCTTCGCTTAAGGTGACCAGCCCCAACGAAGAAATCAGCTGATCAATGCCGTGGTTTATTTCCGGATCGGCATGATACGGCCGACCGGCCAGTAAAATGATCTTTTGTCCTTGGCGAGCCGCTTCCGCCAGCACTTGTTCTCCCTGCCGGCGAAGACAGCTTTTATAGTCCTCCAATGCAGCAAAGCCTGCGTCAACAGCAGCGGAAATCTCTCCTTTTGAAATCACCGGCCACTCCCGGTGCAGTTCTTCATACAGCCGTTCCTTCAGCTTTTTAGGACGGTTCATGTCAAGATAAGGATACAAGAGCCGGATTCCGTTCAGGCTTGCCAGATTCGCTTCAATCACCTCCGGATAATAAGCGACCACCGGACAATTATAATGATTATCCGTCTGCCCCTCGTCAAAATTATAACTCATGCAGGGGTAAAACACCACATCCGCCCCCAGCTGCTGCAGTCGAAACATATGGCCGTGCACCAGCTTTGCAGGATAACACACGGTATCGGACGGAATGGTGTGCTCTCCCAAATGGTGAATCTCACGGGAGGAAAACTCCGAAATCCGCACAGAAAAGTCCAGCTTGGTGAAAAAGGCCGCCCAAAAAGGCAATGTTTCATAAAAATTCAACACCATCGGCAACCCGACAACCCCGCGGCTCCCTTTCTGCTGCTCCGCTTGAGTTTTAATTTTTTGCAATGCTTCCCGCTTCCATTCATACAGGTTAGGCATAGAAGAGGAAGCTCCCTTTACCGGTCGCTCACACCGATTGCCGGAAATAAAGCTTCGTCCGTTAGAGAAGGTATTCACCGTCAAACGGCAATGGTTGGTGCAGCCCTTGCACACGGTAGCCTTGGATTTGTGGGAAAAATGCTCCAGCTGTTCCTCTGTCAGAAATGCGCTCTCGCTCCGCTCCCGATCTTTCGCATACAGAGCAGCTCCATAAGCACCCATCAATCCGGAAATAGCCGGGCGCACCACATTTTTCCCCATCAGCTGTTCAAAGCTGCGAAGCACTGCGTCATTTAAAAAGGTTCCGCCCTGCACCACAATGTGCTGTCCCAGTTGATC
>CAKSSZ010000284.1 GCA_934489915.1 uncultured Clostridia bacterium
CCGCCAATACAACCCAGTACCGAAATTTTTGCTGTACACTTGTGCCCAAGGTGATTCGCCATTTTGCCAAGGTGATCCGTCAGGAGACAAAGGGCAATAAGATCATTGGGTTATTTTACGGTTATATCGACAGCCCGGATGAAAAGTGGCAGATTGCCACTGCCATCAACGGTTATGAAGAGGTCTGGCAGGATGAAAATATTGATATGTTTTTTGCGCCTGCTACCTACGGGGAGGAATTCCGTGGCCTGGAGGGCGCCAGCTCCTATCAATATCTGGTGGATTCCATTGCCCTGCACAATAAGCTGTATTTGCATGAAATTGATCACAGAACCTTTCTTGCCGATTACCCGTTGGACAGCGGTATCATTCTGGAATCCTATCCGGATGTGGAAACAACGGTGAATGTGCTTCGGCGGGAACTGGCATGTACCTTAACCAAGGGCGCAGCGCTCTGGTGGTTTGATTTTTACGGAGGTTACTATGCCTGCCCGGAATTGGCAGAGGAAATTGTGAAGGAAATCAGCGTGTTTGAACAGGTGAGTAAGCGCCCTTACAAGAGCGCCTCTGAAATTGCGGTTTTTGTGGATCCGATGGGATATAATTTGTTAAAAGAATCGCTGGATCTGACGGTGGATTATGTGCGCAATCAGTTGAATCAGCTCCATCGGTGCGGCGCCCCCATTGATACCTTTAATTTGTCCGATCTTTCTTCCCTGGACGTAAGCAGGTATCGGTTGCTTGTGTTTTTGTATGCGCCGGTGATTTCACCGGAGGTGCGTGCAGCCATAGAAAAGTTCCGGGGGACAAAAATGTTTCTGCACTTGCCGGATGTGGCTTCCGGCGAGAGCCTTGACTGGGAGGCGGTCGGTCGGATTTGTTCTATGAAGCTGGAGCCGGAGCGGGAGGCGCAAAAGGGAAGCTATTGCGGAAAATCTTTTGGCTTTCATGTGGATGTTACGCCTTTGTATCAAGTGACCGATTCGGCCGCCAGCCCAATGGCCTATTTTGAAAACGGCGATGTGGCGGTGGCAAAAAAGGGGCAGGTGATTTATTCTGCCGTGGGCAATCTCCCCTCCTCCTTATGGGGCACAATTGCTCAGTCGGCGGGAGTGCACCGCTATACGGAGCGGGATATTGCTCTTTATGCAGATGCACGGATTGTTGCCTGCCAATTCCCGGGGGAGGGAACAGACCAGCTTTATGTGCAAAACGGGGACGGAGCCTATACAGAACTATTTAGCGGAGAAACTTTTTATGCACAGAACGGTGTGCTGAAATTTCATCACCGTCATGAACAAACTATGATGTTTTTCAAGAAGGAGCTTTTTTCTTAATTCATCCATTTGATTTGTTGGCAGGATTCCAGCGGATAACAAATCAATTGATTTCCGTCTAACGGTTCCCGGTGCAGATCCACCGCTGTCAGCTGCCGGTTTTCATAAGTGGTGTAATAGTAAATCCCCCGATCTGCATTGCAGCAGCCTATATAGCGGGTGATTTCCCAGGAGCCATTCTCTAATTGACAGCAGCCGCGGGGCTGTTCTACTGCTCCCAGCATATGAAACATTTGGCTGACGCTTTCTTCCTCTCCTTGTTCGGATGCGCTATTCATCCGTACAAAGGCACCCCGCACAAATCGGGATTGAGAGGAAAAATCCCCCGGTAAACCCATAGCGCCCATCCCACGACTGTATCGGGTTAGCTGCAGGGTGGGTGCAAAACGGTTGTCTGCCTCCTTGGCGGTCAGCTGCTGATAATTATTTAAAGCAAACAGCTGGAAAGGAAAGGGCGGGTTATTGGTGAGTACTCCCACTGGGTTTGAGAATACCTGTACCCCTTGGGAGGTCGGTTCAATGACGTAACAGTCTTTCC
>CAKSSZ010000285.1 GCA_934489915.1 uncultured Clostridia bacterium
CTGATGGATTTTTGCATCGGTACAGTTGTATTCATTTTTCTTGGCTTTGGTTTGATGCTGGGCGAGGATGCATTTTTCGGCTTGGTGGGGATTCCGAATTTAGGCATCCTGACCGATTATGCAAATTTTGATTGGTCCAGCTTTGTATTTAATCTGGTGTTCTGTGCAACGGCGGCAACTATTGTATCCGGCGCTATGGCAGAACGGACAAAGTTTTTATCCTATTGTATTTATTCCGGTGTGATTTCCGCTGTGATTTATCCCATTGAAGCCCACTGGATCTGGGGCGGCGGCTGGCTGAGCCAAATGGGCTTCCATGATTTTGCCGGCTCCTGCGTCATTCATATGGTAGGCGGTTTGTCTGCATTAATCGGCGCTGCCATCTTAGGCGCCCGGATCGGTAAATTCACCCGGGATAAATCGGGCAAGGTAGTAAAGGTAAACGCATTTCCGGGGCATAACCTTGTGGTTGGTTCCTTGGGGTGTTTCATTCTCTGGTTTGGCTGGTACGGATTTAACGGCGCTGCGGCAACCACAAAGGAAGGATTGGCTTCTATCTTTCTGACCACAACCATTGCACCCGCAGTTGCTACGGTAACTTGCATGATTTTCACTTGGATTAAATATAAAAAGCCGGATGTTTCTATGTGCTTGAATGCATCCTTGGCGGGGCTGGTTGCGATCACCGCTCCCTGCGATGTAACGGATGCCGGCGGCGCATTTGTGATCGGTATTGTGTCCGGGTTGCTGGTGGTCTTTGGCGTATGGCTGCTGGATCATGTGTTACATGTTGACGACCCTGTCGGAGCGGTTGCAGTTCACTTCTTTAACGGAATTTGGGGTACCATTGCAGTCGGTTTGTTTGCCGCTCCCTCTGCTCCCGGATTTGAATTAGCCGGCTTGAATGCTGCCGGATTGTTCTACGGCGGTGGATTTGAACAATTGGGTGTACAGCTGCTGGGCGTGATTTCGGTACTTGCCTGGACGGCGGTAACCATTACATTAACCTTCCTGGCGATCCGTGCTACCGTTGGTTTGCGGGTCAGCCGTGAGGAAGAAATTTTAGGATTGGATCGGACAGAACACGGTTTAAGCAGTGCATATGCAGACTTTTCTCCTACCATTGATTCCATTGCGGAGGCAGCAGAGGCCGGTCTTCCCATGGGAGATATTCCGGTGGAACATGCAGTGCCGGTAATTGAAAAAACAGCGGTAGATGAGGCGCCCTCCGATAAGAAATTTACCAAGGTTTCTATTGTGGCAAAGGAGAGCAAGTTTGAAGAACTGAAGGAAGCCATGAACCGGATCGGTATTACCGGCATGACGGTTACAAAGGTGTTAGGCTGCGGGATGCAAAAGGGGCGGCCTGAATTCTACCGGGGTGTTCCTCTGAACGTGACTCTGATTCCGAAAATGAAGCTGGAAATGGTAGTGTGCAAGGTGCCTGTCCGTACGGTAATTGAAACGGCAAAGCAGGTGTTGTATACCGGTCATATCGGCGACGGCAAGATCTTTGTGTACGATGTGGAAAACGTGGTCAAGATCCGTACCGGTGAAGAAGGGTATGACGCCTTGCAGGACATTGAATAGCGTATGACGAAAAACCCCATATAACAAATGGCAAACGGCCGGCAGAACTTCTGTCGGCTTTTTGCCGTTTTTGGGAAAGAAAGACTTGACAAATCGAAAAAAGTGTGATACAATTCCCTAAAAAGAATTCTTAGAAGGGAAGAAAAATCAATGAGTATAACATTATCCGGATTTTCGGATGAAATCAGTCAGGATATTGACCGACAATTTTCCCATTTGAATCACCTGGGAATCTCGTATTTTGAGCCAAGAGGAGTGAACGGCACCAACATAAGTGC
>CAKSSZ010000286.1 GCA_934489915.1 uncultured Clostridia bacterium
TCCGATTCCTGTGCAGGGAGACGGGCGCAAGAAGGATGTGGCGACCGTTCTGATCGGCGGGAAGGACGGAACCGACCTGGATACTTTGCTGCTGGGCGTTTTGGATCAGAGCAAGGGAGAGCTGAATTTGCTTGTCATCCCGCGGGATACCCTGTCCGACTGCGACCGGAATAATAAGAAAATCAGCAAGGCATATGAGGCGGGGGGCATGGAGGAATTAAAAAAGGAATTAAAACTGCTCACCGGCTTGCCGGTAGACCGTTATGTATTGTTGGATTATCAGGGCTTGTCCCGGCTGGTGGATCAGGTGGGAGGGGTGCAGATTGCAGTCTCCCAGGCAATGGAGGACGAGCTTCATAACATTCATATTCCTGCCGGGGAGCAAACCCTGGACGGAGCGAACGCCCTGGGGTATTTGCGCTATCTGGGGTATTCGGACGGCGACCAGGGGAGGATCCGTGCACAGCAGGTCTTTTTGAAGGCATTTGCCAAATCGCTGACTGCGCAAGCCGGAACCGTCAGCCCTAAAAAACTGGCGGCTGTGGCAGCCGAATGTGTGGAAACGGATTTATCTGCCGGAGAGCTGCTGCGGCTGACCAAAACCGCTATGCAGGTGGACGTGCAAAAGGCGCTGAGCTGGGAAGTATTGCCGGGACTGTCTGCCGATTTTTTGAAAACCACCTACTATATCGTGAATGAAACGGCAGCCTTGGGGATGTTAAACTCCCGGTACAATCCCTATCAGGAGCCGATCAAATCCTTGTTTTTAAGCAGTGTTGGGCAGAATTTGTTTGAAGGCGGCAAGTGGAGCGGCAGCATTGGCGGCAGCGAGGGGACGGCCCCTCCGGAGGACTCTGTTTTTACCGACCCGACTCGGTTTTGCGAGTATTATTATGAATACGGGGACGGGATTGAGGACAGCTTGTTTGCCGACGCCATGGATACACCGGATAAAACCAAAGAAAAGCCGGGGGCGCAGCCTTCTCCTGCTTCTACCCCCAGACCGGTTGAAACCCTGACCATTCCGAAAATTCAACCCACTCCTACCCCGGAGCCGAAGGATCGTTTTATTGTGCTTGATCCGGATCAAAAGCCGGAGGATTATGGGATCGATCCGGACAAGGTGGAATATTTAACGCCTTCTCCCACCCCAACGCCCACACCGGAGCCGGAGCCGGGGCAGCCGGTTGAGGTAACGCCGGAGCCGGCTGCATAAATGCACCATCCCTCCTTTCCTTTCATATATTGGGGAAAAGAAAGGAGTGGTACATGAATGAAACAGAAAGCGGCGGCAATCATAGAGGGCAGGGGCGGCGTCCTGCACGGGCGAGTCACCTTTCGGGAAGAGGTGGCAGGGGTTACGGTGACGGCGGAAATTTACGGCCTCCCCCTGCAAAACCCTGCTTGCGGCGGGGGTGTATTCGGAATGCATATTCATGACGAATCCGGGCATTATAATCCAACGGATTGCCCCCACCCGTATCACGCCGGGGATCTGCCGCCTTTGTTTTCGGTGAACGGTTATGCAAGGGCAAGCTGTTTGACGGGCAGGTTCAGCATTGTGGAAATCATCGGGAAGCGGGTGGTGATCCATGAACGTCCGGATGATTTTACCACCCAGCCCTCCGGCAATTCCGGCTCCGTTATCGGGGAGGGTGTGATCCGGGAATGTTAGCGGATGAATCAGTGACGGACAGAAGGGATGAAAAGAATGAAACGAGATACCATTTCTGCCTTATATCAGGCGGGGCAGACCGTAAATCAAAAGCAGGTGACCTTGGGGGGATGGGTGCGCAGCATTCGTCATTCCAAGGATGTGGGCTTTATTGATTTGAATGACGGCAGCTGCTTTC
>CAKSSZ010000287.1 GCA_934489915.1 uncultured Clostridia bacterium
TCTCCTTTTAATATAGGCAGAGCCGCTCGGGGGAATCCCCTGAGCGGCTCTGTCTCATTAAAAAATAAATAAAAAATTAGGTGATCAAAGTTTCTGCGCCTTGGAGTTTTTATGCTTTCTGCTTCATGGAAAATACGCACCCGCAATAATTTTGCCGATATAATTCATATTCCCGGGATAACTGAGTAGAACGCAAAAATCCACCTTTTTTCTTGAAATCGGAGGGCAAAAAAGGTACGCCCCAGCGTTCTCCTGCGGCCTGGCCGATTTGATTCAGCAAAGCGGCGTTTTTAAGCGGGCTGATGGTTAGGGTGGTTGTGAACCAGTCAAAATGATGTTGGGCGGCAAAGTGTGCGGTGTGCTCCAACCGCAGCGCAAAGCATTTTTCGCATCGGGCGCCCCCTTCCGGCTCCTGCTCTAAGCCTTTGATCCGGCTATAAAACTCCCGGCTGTCAAAAGGGACGATGATCCCCCGTACCGGGTGGGGAGAGGGGAGCTGTTCAATCAAGCGCAGCTGTTCTTCCGCCCTACGGGCAAATTCTTGCTGAGAATTCATGTTGGGGTTATAAAAATAAACAACAATTTGAAAATATCTGCTGAGCGTTTCCAACACATAAGAGGAGCACGGTGCGCAGCAACTATGCAATAAAAGGGAAGGAGCGGGAGAAAGCCCGTTCACCCGCTCTAATACTTTTTCCATTTCAATTTGATAATTCATTCTGAAAACCTGCTTTGAATCAAGTCCGCCAGCATTTGTGCGTCCTTGGTGATTTCATTAATATCATTGCCTTCAATCATGACCCGTACCAGCGGCTCTGTTCCGGAGGGGCGGATCAGAATTCTGCCCATCCCGGCAAATTTCTGTTCCAGCTGTTGGATAGCAGCTGCAATTTCCGGGTGCTGAGAGAAGCTTTCCTTATATTCGTTTTTCACCTTTGCATTGCGCAGCGCCTGAGGCAGAATATGAACTACCTTAGCCAGCTCGGACAGCGGTTTTTTCTCCTCTGAAATGACCCTCAGCAGCATGGCCGCAGACAGCAACCCATCGCCGGTTGAATTGTAATCCAGATAAATAATATGACCGGACTGCTCACCGCCGATACAGTGTCCGCCGGCACGCATTTCTTCCAGGACATACCGGTCTCCTACTTTGGTTTTTAACACTTCAATTCCTTGTTTTTCCGCAGCGATAAACAGCCCCAGGTTACTCATGACGGTAGCTACCAGGGTGTTATTTTTCAATGCGCCCTTGCTTTTTAAATACTGAGCGCAAATCATCATCATTTCATCACCATTGACGACCTTTCCGTTTTCATCCACTGCCAGGCAGCGGTCGGCGTCACCGTCAAAAGCAAAGCCCAGCGCCGCTCCGTTTTGCTTGACTGCTTCACACAGGCTTTCCATATGGGTAGAGCCGCAGGCTGCGTTGATGTTGGTGCCGTTGGGTTGGTCGTGAATCACCTTTACCTCTGCGCCCAGGCGGGTAAGTGCTTTTTGAGCCACATAGCTTGCCGCACCGTTTGCACAGTCAATGACAAGCTTCATGCCGTTTAATTGCAGGGGAACTGTTTCACAAATAAAATCAATATAATCCTGCTGCGCATGGGTGTTGCGGCTGCAAACCCCCACATCTGCTCCTTGTGCCGCGGGCAGATCCTGATTATCGGCAAAGATATGTTCTTCAATTTCCGCTTCAATCTCATCATTCAGCTTGAACCCGTCCTGATTGAAAAATTTAATACCGTTATATTCCATCGGGTTATGAGAAGCGGAAATGACCACGCCTGCGTCTCCGTTATACTTACGGGTCAGGTAGGCTACAGC
>CAKSSZ010000288.1 GCA_934489915.1 uncultured Clostridia bacterium
GTACTGGGTTGTATTGGCGGTAGGCTCACGCATACAGCTGCCGCTGCTGTCAAAAAGCTCCTCCTCTGTAGGCACCTCCGCTCCGCCGGACCATTCCCGAAACCGGTCTGCCTTTTTCTCGGACGGTGTGTAATAATCCAGCGAATCAAACCATTCGGTGCAATATCCGCCTGAAAAGGCATATCCGAAGATCACATCTTGGTACCGCTCCTCCGCATATTGCAAAAAAGCCTTCAGATAATCGGTAGCCGCCCCGATCCATTCCTCATCCATGGCCGCCTCTCCGATACGCCAGTAGCCATCGGGGGATTTTGGATGCAGCCGCAGCCATTCTTCCGGCGCATCCAGCTGTAGCATCACCATCAGCTTACAGTCCGGAGCAAATTTTCGGAACATATCCAATTGGCGGTCAAAGGGAGAAAAATCGTACTCTCCTTCTCCAACCCATACGCCGCCATAATAAGAATAAGGTACATGATGGCCGTTTTTCCGGCCGGATACCAGCATTTGATACAGCTTGACGCCACATTGGGAAAACAGCCGAATGTTAGACGGCACAGGACGGAAGGAACGGTACGCTACCGGGAGATAAGGGACTTGATCAATCACAATTTGTTTGTTGCCGTTTACAGTTTCTATTTTTGCAATCATGAGAGCCTCCACAAATATAAATAGTGAGAATTACACTTTCTTTTCTCTCATTATAACACAAAATACGGAAAGAACTGCATAATTTATTTCATATAAAACTTGAAAAATTACACTTTTTATGATATGATAAAAAGAGAAGAACGCCCAATCGGAGAAAGGAGAAAGGGATTTTAAAAGCCGGACATAATCCGACGGCAGAAATCCGAGAAAAATGAAAACATACAAAACCATTACCCACGGAAAGGAATTGCAATTGAATATTTTATATAATGATTCTGTCACAATCAATCCCGCCCTGCACATTCACGAAATCGGCACTCATCTGGTACAGGAGGAGACTTCCCGTACCCTCCTGCGGGACAGTTGGGTGCTCCATTTTATCTCAGCCGGACAAGTGGATTTTATGGGCAAGCGACTTGCCCCGGGAACGGCTTTTGTCATGTTCCCTCATGAATTTAACCGATTTTGCATTCCGGGAAATCAGCAGTTTACCAGCTCATGGATCCAGCTTTCCGGCTCGGCCGCTCCGGATCTGCTGGCTGCTGCAGGGATAACCCCCGGCACAAGCATTTATCAAAGCAACGCCGTACTGCCTGTGGCAGAGCTGCTCCGTCAAGCTGTTTTTGACAATTATGAAACCGTTAACCTGTCTTTGTCCATGACCTCTATTTTTTATCGCATGCTGGCAATGCTTGCGCCGCTGTCTGCCAAAACTGCCCAAAAGGGACAGCCCACCCGGACAGACCAATACCTGTTTCTCGCCGTTACCTTTTTAAAAGATCACTATGCCGACGATATCACGCCCGCCGATATTGCAAAAAGTGTAAACCTGAATACCAATTATTTATGCCGGCTGTTCCGGGAACATTTTCATAAAAGTATCAAAGCATACCTGACAGAATATCGGGTGAATCAGGCCAAGACAATGCTCGCCAAGACCGACTTGAGCATTCGTGAAATTTCCAATGCGGTCGGGTATTGCGATTCTGCTTATTTTTCACAGCTGTTTAAGCACCATACCTCTCTTACCCCATCAGCATTTCGAAATGAAAAAAGAAAGTAAGAAAAACAAAGTTTATTTTGTCGTAACCTTATCCTCTCCCAGCAATCGCCGCAATTCCTGAAGAAGTAAATCAGAACAAAACACCTGGCTCCCCTGCTGGGATTTACGC
>CAKSSZ010000289.1 GCA_934489915.1 uncultured Clostridia bacterium
TATTCACTCCGTCTCAGAAGGAAAAGACGCTCTGGGTGAAGTCATTGTAAAGCTGCGGGTCGGTCAGAAACGAGCCACCGGCCGGGGGTTGTCTACAGACGTGATTGAATCCAGTATTTTGGCTTATTTAAACGGCATTCATAAGCTGATAGAAATGGGGTAACATGATGAAAACAGTGCAGATCTTTGACTCCACCTTACGGGACGGCGCGCAAAGCGAAGGAATTTCCTTTTCTGTGCAGGATAAGCTCCATTTGCTGCAAATTTTAGATGGATTCGGTGTTTCCTATATTGAGGGCGGGAATCCGGCTTCCAACCCGAAAGAGATGGAGTTTTTTGAACAGGCAAAGAATATTTCATTAACTCATGCAAAGCTTTGTGCCTTTGGCAGCACCCTGCGCCGTGACACACTCCCCGGGAAGGATCAGGCATTATCAAAATTATTGGAAGCAGAAACGCCTACGGTCGTTATCTTTGGAAAAGCGTCCCGGCTGCAAGCAGAACAAGTGCTGCAAATTACAGCGGAAGAAAATCAACGGTTGGTTTCCGATACCGTTCGATATTTAAAAGCAAAAGGAAAAGAAGTCATATTTGACGCAGAGCATTTTTTCACCGGTTATCAGGAAGATTCCCGTTATGCTCTTTCTGTTTTGAACGCAGCTGTAAAAGCGGGAGCGGACAGCCTTTGTTTATGCGATACCGTAGGCGGTGCTTTGCCGGATCAGATTTATGAAATCACGAAAGCGGCTGTTGCGGCATTTCCAATGGTTCCCGTCGGGATTCATGCGCATAACGATATTGGCTGCGGCGTTTCTAACTCCTTAGAAGCGGTGCGGGCAGGGGCGAGCATGATACAGGGAACCTTTCTGGGCTACGGAGAGCGGTGCGGCAATGCAAATCTCAGCGTAATCATCCCCAACCTGCAATTAAAATGCGGTATTGACTGTGGCTTTCCTTTGCATCGGCTCACCAAAACAGCAGCGGCAATTGCAGAGATTTCCAACATCTCAATCCCAAGCAATGCGCCGTATGTAGGACGAAGCGCTTTTTCTCACAAGGCAGGAATGCATATAGACGGCGTCCAGAAGCTGCCTGCTTCCTTTGAGCATATTGACCCCGGTACCGTGGGCAACAAACGGCGGTTTTTGCTCTCTGAATTCGCCGGCAGAACCACACTGCTACAAAAAATTCAGCCCATTGCTTCCGGGTTTTCCAAGAACTCCCCGCAAATTGTTGAGCTGATGGAGCAAATCAAAGAGATGGAGCACCAAGGGTATCAATTTGAAGGGGCTGATGCAAGCTTTGAAATGATTGTGAAAAAGTTTTTAGGGCAATTTACTCCGCATTTCCAAGTGCTGCTTTATAAAACAATGGGTGAATTTCCCGCCCGTGACGGAAGAATGCAATCTACCGCTATGATTCATGTAGCAGTGGATGGCAAAGAAGAAATCACCGCCGCCATGGGAAACGGTCCTGTCAATGCCCTGGATACTGCATTGCGAAAGGCGTTGATGGTTTTTTACCCCACTCTGAAGCAAGTGCATTTGATTGATTATAAGGTTCGTGTTCTGGATACGGGCAAAGCGACCGAGTCCAGAGTACGGGTACTGATTGAATCCACCAACGGACAGGAAAGCTGGACCACCGTCGGTATTTCCACCGACGTTATTGAGGCAAGCTGGAATGCATTAGTTGACTCAATTGAATATATATTGCAAAAAGGATGTGATTAATATGACAATGGCAGAAAAGCTTCTTGCAAAAAGCGCAGGGCTTTCACAGGTAACGCCGGGGGATATGATTCT
>CAKSSZ010000290.1 GCA_934489915.1 uncultured Clostridia bacterium
AGATAAAATGCCAAATCTGCTCGGCTGTCCGGCAGCAGCTCCAGTTCCCCCATGCCAAAGCCGATGCAGGAAAAAATCTTTCCCCCCCGCTCTGCCTTTAGCCGCAAATGCTGCCCGTCCCGGGTAGGGGCACATTCCACAACCCGTACATTTGCCAAAGAAAAAACCGGTCTGGGGTTTCCCTCCCCAAAGGGCTCAAAAAAGGTCAGCTTTTGTGCCAGGGGCAAGGTCATCTGCTCCGGCGACAGAGCTAAATCAACGGTAAGTCCCGCATCCAGCTCCCCTGCCTCCTCTGCCAGCTGATTGAACCGTTCCGAAAACAAGGGAATTAGTTCTTCCGATAACGTTAGTCCGCCCGCCTTGGCATGACCGCCAAAGCGCACCAGCACATCGCTGCAGCTCTGCAATGCGTCAAAGACAGAAAACCCTCCCAGGCTTCTCGCCGAGCCGTGCGCCATGCCCTCTTCGATACTCAGCAGCACAACCGGCTTCTGATAGCGGTACATCAGCTTGGAGGCTACAATACCGATCACTCCCTGGTGCCACCCCTGCCCTGCAGCCACCAACGCTGCCCGATCCTGCTCCTGCTGCATCACCCGATCCGCCTGTTCAAAAATTTCCCGCTCGGTCTGCTGACGCAATGCATTTAAGCGGCACAATTCCTCTGCGCACCGCTCCGCTTCGACCGGGTCATGGGTGGTGAGCAAAGTCAGTGCACAATTTCCATGCGCCATACGCCCTGCCGCATTAATGCGGGGCGCAAGTCCAAATCCCACCGCCGTTGCGTCCACCCGTTCATAGCCGCTTTTGCGGATCAGGGCTTGCAGCCCCGGGCGGCGGCTCTTAGCAAGGTAAGAAAGTCCCTGCCGGGCAAAAAAGCGATTTTCTCCGTATAAGGGAACAATGTCCGCAATGGTACCCAGCGCTACCAAATCCAGCGACTCCTGTAAGATTTCCGGCAGGGGGCGGTCGTATTGCAGCGCCCAAACCAGCTTAAACGCCACGCCCACCCCTGCCAGCTCCCGGAACGGAGCCTGGCAGTCTGCCCGTTTCGGATCCACCACCGCAGCACAGGAGGGGAGCTGCTCTAACGGCTGATGGTGGTCGGTTACCACAAATTCCAAGTCCGGGACGCTTTGAATTTCCTCCACCGCTGTAACGCCCAGATCCACTGTAACCACCAAGCTGGTTCCTCGCGCCCGGATCTGCTCCAATGCCGCCGGATTCAGCCCGTATCCCTCGCTCATCCGATCGGGAATATAACAGTCAGTCTTAATACCAAGGGAACGCAGACAGCCGCTGACCAGCACCGTGGATGTCAGCCCGTCCACATCATAGTCTCCATATACCGTCACCCGCTCCCCTCGGTTTCGGGCGAGCAGAATCCGATTGACCGCCTGTTCCATATCCGGCAGTAAAAAGGGGTCGCACAGCTGCGTCAGATCCGGTCTTGCAAATTGCTTGACTGCCTGACGGTGACAAAGCCCCCGCTGTAGCAGCAGGGCAGCGCAAATCGGGTCTATCCCTTCCTGTTCCGCAAATTGTTTTGCAGCCGCTGCATCCTGCTGCCGATAATGCCATTGCTTCATATCCGGCCTTCCTCTTCTCGTTCTTTTCTATTAGTATAGCACAATTCTTCCCATAATTCAACTATTTCTATGTATAATTTTTAAAATATTCTTGGGGTTCCGCAGAAGAAGAAGAAAACACCGGCACGGGAAATAATCTTCCCGTGCCGGTCATCCTTGCAATCCTTTTTTTAGATAATAACCTGTTTTGCCGCACCAATCGGCTGCAAATTCTCA
>CAKSSZ010000291.1 GCA_934489915.1 uncultured Clostridia bacterium
GCTTCACCTCTCCTATTTATCGGGAAAAGGTAGGGATCATCAACCGCCGTCTTGCCGCCCGCTATCAAAACCACCCTGCTCTTCTGCTCTGGCATGTGTCCAATGAATACAACGGGGAATGCCGCTGCCCCCTTTGCATTAAGGCGTTTCAGGATTATGTGAAGGAGCAGTTCCACGGAGACCTGGAATTGTTAAATCACGAGTGGTGGGCGCATTTCTGGGCGCACCGATACACCTCCTGGGATCAAATTGAGCCAGGAGATTTTGCAGTGAATGGGTTGGAGCTTACCTGGAAGCGATTTGTCACCCATCAAACGGTTTCCTTTCTGAAAGCTGAGATGGAGCCGCTGCGGGAGCTGACGCCCCACATCCCCGTCACCACCAATTTTATGCCCGTGTGGGGACTGGATTATCGGGAAATTGCACGGGAAGTGGACGTCATTTCCTGGGACAACTATCCCTATTGGCATAAGCCCGGAGAGGAAATATCCGTTGCTGTAAAATCCGCCTTTTGGCAGGATTATTTCCGCAGTCTCAAGCAACATCCCTTCCTGCTGATGGAATCCACCCCCTCCAATGCCAACTGGGCGCCCTGCAACAAATTAAAGCGGCCGGGAATGCACCGGCTTGCCTCCCTGCAGGCGATAGCGCACGGGAGCGACTCGGTGCAATATTTCCAATGGAGGCAATCCCGGGGTTCCTGTGAAAAACTCCACGGCGCTGTGGTAAACCACCAGGGAACGGAGCACACAAGGGTCTTTCAGGAGGTTGCGGTGCTGGGAGAAACGTTACAAAAGCTTGGAAACGTAACCGGCTGCACCGTCCCGGCGGAGGTGGGAATTCTGCTGGATACCTCCAGCCTTTGGGCATTGGAGGCATCCCCCGGCTTTTGCCGTCAGGGAAAAGGATACGAAAAAACGCTGCTGACCGTTTATCATGCTTTTTGGAAGCAAGGGATCAATGTTGATATTGTGTTCTCGGATTCTGACCTCACCCCCTACCGGCTGATTGCCGCCCCCATGCTTTATATGACGCCCCAACCCCTGATTGACAAGCTCTCCGCCTATGTTTCCGGCGGCGGTACCCTGCTTGGGGGCTATATCACCGGGTTGGTCAATGAAAATGACCTTTGCTGGCTGGGAGGCTTTCCCGGAGGTGCGCTCAAGGATGTGTTCGGGCTGTGGGCAGAAGAAACCAACACGCTGTATCCGGAAGAATCCAACGGAATCTGTTTCCCGGACGGTACCCGCTATGACGCCATCGATTACTGTGAAGTCGTCCACCCCTCCACCGCCGAAACACTGGCGGTATTTGAATCGGATTATTACCGTGGCATGCCCGCCCTTTGCAAAAACAAATACGGGAACGGCGCCGCATATTATATTGCCTGCCGGGATCGGGGGGACGCAACCGATTGGATTTGCCGCATGTTGACAAAAGCGCTTTCTTTAACCGTCAATCTGCCGGTCATCCCTCCCGACGGTGTGACAGCGCATACCCGGACAGACGGTGAGACGCTCACCCTGTTTTTAGAAAATTACACCGACCAACCCCAGGAAATCACGGTAGAGGAAGGCTATCAGAACGCAGAAACAAAGAACCCTCTCCCCTCCTCTCTTACCCTGCCTCCCTTCGGCTGCGTGGTGGCTCAAAAAAAAGTCGAAAAAAGTTGAAAAAGGTCTTTACAAATGAAATAATGTGTGATATAATGGTAAACAATGAAATAGTCGGTCTTTAAATCTGATGCGGGACATCGGCAAGACGGCAGAATTAAAAAGCAAGGGCAAGGGG
>CAKSSZ010000292.1 GCA_934489915.1 uncultured Clostridia bacterium
TCATGGATCGGATTGTGGAAGAGGGGGCGGAGCTGTGGTTTGGCGGATTGCTGGTCAGTTCTCCGAGATACCGGTATTTGGCGGCGCGGTTAAAGCGGCTGCTTGCGAAAAATTTATACTTTATCAGCTTGCATTTTAAGAATGGATTGTTTCGTCCTGTCGGGTATGAATTGTCCTTCCGGACAGGAGGAGATTTGCCGCCGGTAACTCTTCATCTGCCGGACGGACAATCGGTGAAGCTGACCGGCAAGGTGGATCGTGCGGATACTTACAAAACGCCGGACGGAGCATATATCCGCATCATTGATTATAAATCCGGTCCAAAGGATTTGCGGTTGAATGATGTTTATTATGGCTTGAATTTACAGCTGGTTACTTATTTGGACGCATTGTGTAAAACGGATGAACCGGCGGGAGTTTTTTATTTTAATGTGATGGATCCCTATACTCGAACGGAAACTGCCTTGGAAGGTGAGGAACTGATCAATACGCTGCGAAAAAACTATAAAATGAAAGGCTTGGTACTTTCCAGCAGAGTGATCCTGGAAGCAATGGATGAACACTGCGAGGGCGGCTCAGATCTGATCCCGGCATATGTGAAAAAGGACGGTTCCCCCGGTGGCAATGTGGCAAGTGCAAAAGAATTTTCATTGCTCCGCAAACAGGTGAGAGGGTGCTTGCGTTCCCTCTCAGCAGCCATCAGCCGGGGAAAGGTGGATGTTTTGCCGGTCAAAACAAAACGGGAATTTGCCTGCACCTACTGCGATTATGCAGCGGTATGCGGTTATGAAGGACGGACGGGAAAATGCCTGTCCCTGCCGGACTTGTCTCATGAAGAACTGATGAAGCGGATGGAGGAAATGGGCGATGGCTAATATGAAATGGACGCAGGAGCAACAAGCGGCAATTGAGATCCGCAATGCAGATACTCTTGTATCGGCTGCGGCCGGATCCGGAAAGACCGCCGTTCTGGTAGAGCGTGTGATCCGGATGGTAACAGACAGCGATCACCCGGTGGATGTAGATCGCCTTTTGGTGGTCACCTTCACCAATGCCGCTGCCCGGCAGATGAAACAAAAAATTGGGGCGGCCTTGGTGCGGGAAATTGAGGCGCACCCGGAGGATGCCCGTCCCCGCCGGCAGCTGACGTTATTGGGCAATGCCGGCATTGACACCATGCATGCCTTTTGTAAACGGCTGATTCAGCAGAATTTTCAAAAGACAAATTTGCCGTATGATTTTCGAATTGCGGATGAAGTGGAAGCGAAAATGCTTCGACAGGATGCCGTGGAAGAAGCATTCGGCGCTTTATATGAAAGCTGCGGCGATCGGATGGAGCTGCTGGCAGAATGGTATGGCGGTCGGGATGATACACCGCTGACCGATTTGGTATTGCAGCTTTATGAATTTGCCCGTTCCATCCCGTTTTACCGTGAGTGGTTAGAGCGAAAGGCACAGATGCCGGGGGATTCTATCTTGGACACGGTTTGGGGGCGGTATTTAAAATCCTATGCAATTGATCAATTGGAGCAGGCGCTGCAAATGATTGATCATGCGGCTGCCCGTTTGGCCGGATTGGACGAAGGGCAGGGACTGGAAAATCTAAGTATTACCTTTGCACAGGATCGGGAATTGATCTCCGATTTGCTTTCTAAAACAAAAGCGCTCGGCTGGGATGATTTATTTCAGCTGTTTTCAGCCTGCCGCTTTGCGCCGATCAAGCGAGTGAAAAAGGGCGGCAATACAGATTTGGGGGAGGAGTTTAAAAAAACCAGGCAATATGTAAAGGAT
>CAKSSZ010000293.1 GCA_934489915.1 uncultured Clostridia bacterium
GGGTGGTGGCGTCAAGCAATGCGATAGTGAGCTGATTTTTCTGGTTGACCCCGAGAATGCTATGCAGGGGTGCACCGGAGCACAGGCGGGAATAGGTGGTGGTAAAATTCCAGTTGCTGCCCAGATTATTGACCGGCTCTGACCAGGAATCGGTATTCAGATGAAAAAACAGATCCACGCAGGGCAGCTCCCACTCAATGGCAACCGGTCGGGGCGTCTGCTTTTGGGCAAAGGTCATGGAAACGTCCAGATAAGTCACGTTGACGCCGGTTGCACGCAGTCGGACGGTCACACCTTCGTACCCATAAATACGGTATTGCATGGCAAAGCCTCCTTTCGGATGTTAAGAAATCACTGCCATCCCGGAGAGGGGCAGACGCAGGGCGGAAATGCCGCAGGGCAGCAGCTCCTCTCCCGCACAGTTCCCCATACAGTCATAGAAAACAACGGGGCGGGGGCGGTCCCCCTTCACCCGGAGCCACACCTCCTCCGTACCCATTGCGTTGATGACGACGGCGGTGGCATGGGCTGTTTCTATGCTGACGGTCGGTTCCTCATACAGGACGGTCACGGCGACGCCGTTAGATTGGGCAGACGCCTTGGTGAAATTGGCGGCAGGCGCATGGGGGATCAGCTCGCCCTCCAGGAATACCCCTTGATAGCGTTTCCAAAAATCTAAATAAAATTGCAGCATTTTCATATGCTCCTCCGGCAGTTGATCCAGAAGAACCGAAATCTGAGGTACGCTGAACAGAACGTTGAGCAGCTGGCGGGCGGCGCTTTCTACCGGTTCTGAGGGGTGCCAGGTGATCATATCCGAATGGACGGCGCAGGTGCCGGAGGTCAGACGCAGCAGGAGAGTGCGGTACCGATTGACGAAAGGATCGGCAGGACAGTCTGCCGCCCGGAGCATATTCCCGTAGCGGCGGATTTTTGGGCCGATATAGGTTTGGCGGAATTCAATCATGACGTCCGGACGGATGGTGCGCAGCTGCCGGGCAATATGGGAAATCAGCCGCTCAACGCCATCCTCGACGGAATCGGTGTCCCGCTCACCGCCGATCCCCGCTCCCTCATGATAGCGGAAGGAATCCATAAAATCCAGCTTCAGTCCGTCCAGACGGTAGTCCTTCAGCGCACGGGCGTACAGGTCGCTCAGATACCGGCGCACCTGAGGAAAGCGCGGGTCTAACACCCCCCAGTCATTTTGATCAAAGCCGGACAAAAAGCAGCCTTGGAATTCTTGATAGGCTTTTGTATTTTTTCCTACATAGGGGACGGAATACCACAGCATGACCTTCATTCCCAGTTGGTGGATTTGATCGGAAAGGGCGGCCATGTCCGGGATCTTCCCGGGGGCGGGGATCCAGTCGCCGCAATAGGCATAGCCCCGGTGGGTGTCCTCCGTTTGCCAGCCGTCATCAATGATGACCGTTTCCATCCCCATTTCTTTGGCAAGGCGGCACTGCTCCAGAATTTGATTGGTATTGTACTTTTGGTGCAGGCTATACCAGGTGGAATACATCGGCTGCTTTGCGGCAGGCGGGACGGGGGCGCAGCGCAAGCCCTGCTCCTGCCACCATGCGTCCACTCGGGCAAAGGTTTGATAAAAGGGCAGGGGGCGGCGGTCAATCCGCAAAAGGGTACGGTATTCTTCCAGTGGGTTGAGGGGCTGGGTGAAAAATACCACCCGGCAAAATAGCATTGCCC
>CAKSSZ010000294.1 GCA_934489915.1 uncultured Clostridia bacterium
CATATACACCTCTATTATACCTCATTTTCAATCAAAAATCCAGCCTTTTTTACAAAAAACCAAAAAAAATTACAAAAAAACGCCGCTCCACAGTCAATGTGAAGCGGCGCCCCGCATTATTCCTCGATTACATGCCCATCCGTTGACAAAATCACTACCCGCCAGGGGATCATCTTCCCGCTGTTTTTTAACGCTTCTACCGCACATTGCGCCAAACCGCCGCAGCAGGGAACCTCCATCCGTACAACAGTAACACTTTTGATGTCGTTTTGACGAAGGATTTCCGTCAATTTTTCCGTGTAATCCCCCTGATCCAATTTGGGGCATCCAATCACGGTAATATGATCCCACATAAAGCGCTCATGAAAATCGCCGAATGAAAATGCGGTGCAATCCGCCGCAATCAGCAGCTTTGCCCCGTTAAAATAAGGAGCGCGAACAGGAACCAGCTTTATTTGCACCGGCCATTGCCGCAGCTGACTTTCCGCCGCCGGCTTGGTGCCTCGCGGCTGCTCCGGCTCACGGTGAATCAAGCTTGCACGGCTGCCGGGACACCCTCCTCCCACTCCATGCATTTTCTTTTGGTGTTCCCGGACTGCTGCCTCGTCATATGCTGCAGCCTCCCGCTCTATGATCTGTATTGCTCCGGTGGGACAAGCCGGCAGGCAATCTCCCAGCCCGTCGCAATAATCCTCCCGCAGCAGCTTTGCCTTTCCTTGCACCATTCCAATAGCGCCCTCGTGACAGGCAGACGCACACAGCCCGCACCCGTTGCATTTTTCTTCATTAATTTGAATAATTTTTCTTTTCATGTTATTTTCTCCCTTTCCGGTTTGGTTTTTACTTGACTTTTTTTCTTACTTATACTATACTATAAGAAAAGAAAAATGTCTGTTGTTTTAACAACGAAATGAGGAAAAAATGAAAAATTTTTTTACCCTGCTGCAAAAAACAAAATTATTTCAATCCATCTCCGATGAGGAGCTTTCCGCTCTCCTCCCTTGCCTGAAAGCAAGAAAATGCAGCTTTCGTCGGGAAGAACTTCTGTTATCTGCCGGCGATTCCGCAACAGAGCTGGGTGTTGTATTATCCGGCAGTGTCCGGGTGGTACAAGAGGATTACTGGGGGCGGCGCTCCATATTGGCGATCATTCATCCCGGTGAATTATTTGGGGAGGCCTTCGCCTGCGCTCATACGACTTGGCCAGTCAGTGTGATTGCCAAAGAGGAAAGCCTGGTTTTGATGCTGGACGGTCCTTCTCTGCTGAGTCCTTGCGCCCATGCATGCCCGCAGCACAACCGACTTATACAAAACATGCTGCAAATTGTAGCTGAAAAAAATATTCAGCTAACCGAAAAAATTGACTATCTCAGCAAGAAAACGATTGAAGAAAGGGTGATGGCATACCTTTCTGCCTGTGCGGCAAAGAACGGTTCCAATGCCTTTTCCATTCCTCTTAACCGTCAGGAAATGGCCGATTTTCTTTCGGTCGACCGGAGCGCCTTGTCTGCTGCTTTGAGTATTATGCAGAAAAAGGGGATTCTTACGTTTCATAAAAATAAATTTCAGATTCATACGAATTAATACAGGAAAGGGGCGCTGAGCTTGCCGCCGCAGCATTACTTTACCAAAGAAAATACAAAGGTACTTAAGGGC
>CAKSSZ010000295.1 GCA_934489915.1 uncultured Clostridia bacterium
GTATTATGTGACGGTGGGGACGGCATGGGATCAACAGAATGCTTATGAAATGCATAAGGACGCCATTGCTATGGCAAAGACGTTGGGAAAAGAAAATGATCCTGAAATCAAAATGCTGACAGAACGGATGGAAAAGCTGGATCCGGTACAGGTAGGCGCTTCCGGTCAGGTGAAGGAGTTCAGGGAAGAAAATGAATACGGCGAGTTGGGGGAATATAACCATCGGCATATTTCACAGCTGGTTGGCTTGTATCCGGGCACCCTGATTAACGAAACTACTCCGGCATGGTTTGATGCAGCCGCAGTTACTATGACAGAGCGGGGGGATCAGTCCACCGGTTGGGCAATGGCGCACCGTCTGAATTTGTGGGCAAGAACCAAGCGGGGCGAGCGTGCATATGATTTGTACCGTCAGTTGCTGAGAACAGGAACCAATACAAATTTATGGGATCGTCACCCTCCTTTCCAGATTGACGGAAACTTCGGCGGAACAGCGGGTGTAGCGGAAATGCTGCTTCAAAGCCATGAAGGATATATGGAACCGCTGGCGGCTATTCCGGCAGCGTGGGATACCGGCAGTTATTCCGGCCTGGTTGCCAGGGGCAATTTTGAGGTAGCGGCGGCTTGGTCAAACGGACAGATGGACGAGATTCGTGTGACTTCCAAATCCGGGGAACAATGCCGGCTGAAATATCATAACATCGGAAAGGCAAAAGTGACTGCGTCAGACGGAAGCACAGTTTCTGTGAAGAAAGAAAGTGGCGACATCATTTCTTTTGCAACCAAAAAGGGAGTTTCTTATACCGTCAGCGGGATTCCTTCTTATACCGCTGTGAAAGCACCCGGTCGGTTGCAGGCATCGCTGGATGAAGATGCATTTTCAACGGTACAGCTTTCCTGGAAGGCAAGTGCAGAAGAGGGCGTGACTTATTCTGTTTACTGCGCTGAAGAGAGCGAACCGAATTATACATTAATTGCAGATCAAATATCCGATCTGTCCTATACTTATCAAATTCCGGAGGAATCGGTAGGGAAACAGGCAACCTATCGGGTTACAGCAGTGAAAAACGGTATAGAAAGCGACGGTGTTGCGGCAGTTACCGAGGCGGTGGTAATCCATGCACCGAAAGCGGTCACCGGTCGGTTTTTGGACGATACAACACTACAGGTGACTGTATCTGCCGTGGAGAAGGCTTCCGGTTACCGTCTCTACGAAAAGCGGGACGGCAAGTGGGAGATGCTTCAGTCTTCTCCTTATACCACCTTGGTTCAGAACAATGCGGAAAAAGAGGTAGTTTACGGCGTATCCGCTTTCCGTGGAAAATGGGAAAGCGAGATTGTGGAAATGGCCTTATTTTCTGCCGCCTCGACTGAATTGGAAGATAATATATTACTGCACCAGACAGTGACAGGAACCAGAAGTACCCTGGCGGATCAATTTTCTTATGATAAGGTGGTAGATGGCGATTTATCGACCCGGTATGCAGTGAGTGATGTGGCAGATCCCTATTCCGTGACGGTTCAGTTGGATGGGACTTATTTGTTAAACACCCTGCGGATTTATGAGTTTAAGCCAAGTGAGGGGGGAACCCGTTCCGGCAATACAAAGGTAGAAGTAAAATCCGGCGGCAGCTGGAGAACCGTGATCT
>CAKSSZ010000296.1 GCA_934489915.1 uncultured Clostridia bacterium
GTTCTCTGCCCGCTTTGCTGGCAGGGTTTGTAATGGCGGGGATTCTGGCGGCTACCATCAGCTCCTCTGATTCTTATTTGTTGATTGCGGCTTCCGCTTTTTCAAAAAATATTTATCAGGGATTGTTTCGGAAGGATGCGTCCGACAGAACGGTAATGCGGATTTCCCGGATTGCGCTGCTGCTGATTGCCTTGATTGCTATGGTCATTGCCATGGATGAAAAAAGCGTTATTTTTAAGATTGTATCCTTTGCCTGGGCGGGATTTGGCGCTGCGTTCGGTCCGGTGATGCTCTTTTCTCTGTTCTGGAAGAGAGTGAACAGAGCGGGCGCCGTTGCAGGAATGCTGGGCGGCGCTGTGATGGTATTTGTCTGGAAATTGGGAATTGCTCAGCTGGGCGGTGTGTTTGCCATTTATGAGCTGCTGCCGGCATTCCTGTTTTCTTCCTTGTGTATCATTGTTGTTTCCCTGCTGACGGCTCCTCCTTCCAAAGAAATTATGGAGGATTTTGAAGCGGTGCGGAAGAACGGATAATCAGCAGCAGATCAGATCGGGGGAGTTATAATGGACATTTTTGATGTGTTATCCTTGATTGGCGGGCTTTGCCTGTTTCTCTTCGGCATGAGCGTGATGGGGGACGCATTAGAGCGCAGAGCCGGCGGGGGACTGAAAGCAATTTTAGGAAAACTGACAAAGAATAAGCTAACCGGATTTTTAACCGGATTAGGTGTGACGGCAGTGATCCAAAGCTCCTCTGCCACTACGGTTATGGTTGTGGGGTTTGTAAACTCCGGCATTATGACCTTGCGCCAGTCTATCGGTGTGATTATGGGCGCAAATATCGGAACGACCGTTACCGCCTGGATTTTAAGCCTTTGCGGCATTTCCAGTGATAATTTGCTGGTGCAATTGCTGAAGCCTACGTCCTTTACCCCGATTTTGGCGTTGGTGGGAACGATATTGCTGATGTTTGGAAAAACCAGCAAAAAGAAGGACACGGGGACGGTTTTTCTGGGTTTTGCGACCTTGATGTTTGGCATGGAGGGAATGTCCTCCGCTGTATCGGGGCTTTCCCAGGTACCTGCTTTTCAGCAAATGTTTTTGATGTTCAAAAATCCCTTATTGGGTGTTCTGGTGGGAGCGCTGCTTACGGCGATTATTCAATCCAGCTCCGCTTCCGTGGGGATTTTGCAGGCGCTTTCGGTTACCGGTCAGGTTTCTTACGGTGCGGCAATTCCCATCATCATGGGGCAAAACATCGGTACCTGTATTACTGCCATTTTATCCTCGTTCGGCACCAATAAAAATGCAAAGCGTGCAGCTGTGGTGCACTTATCCTTTAATGTGATCGGAACGGTAATTTGGCTTTCGGTATTCAGCCTGGTTTCTGCTTTGGTGAAGCCGGCGCTTTTGGATCAATCGGCCTCTCTGGTGGGAATAGCGATTGCCCACTCCCTGTTTAATATTGCATGTACAGCTTTATTGCTGCCGGCGGCATCTTTGCTGGAACGTTTAGCGATTTTGTTAGTACCGGATAACAAAAGCCGGGATGTGGCTGTGGAGCTGGACGAAAGACTGCTTGCAACGCCTCCTGTGGCGCTGGAACGGTGCAATAC
>CAKSSZ010000297.1 GCA_934489915.1 uncultured Clostridia bacterium
ATCCACTACTTCAAAATAAACAAAATCGTCAAAATAATGCATTCCGCATGCTTCATCGCAGCTGATCCCGATTCCGGGGCCGTATACTTCTGTCAAGCCATAAATATCGTATAAAGAAACGCCCAGCTCCGCCGCAATCCGTTTGCGCATTTTTTCTCCCCAACGCTCAGAGCCGATAATACCTTTGGTCAGATGAATCTGATCCCCGATTCCGCGGCGTGCAATTTCTTCTGCCAGTAATAAAGCATAAGAAGAGGTAGCGCACAGCACGGTAGATTTTAAGTCGATCATCATACGAAGCTGTTTATCGGTATTCCCGGGTCCCATGGGGATTGCCATGGCGCCTAATTTTTCCACCCCGGCCTGAAAGCCAATCCCGGCCGTCCATAACCCATAGCCCGGAGTGATGTGAACCCGATCTTGAGGAGTTACCCCCGCAATTTCATAACAGCGGCAAAACATTTCTGCCCAATCGGCAACATCCTGGCGGGTATAGGGGATAATCACCGGTGTTCCGGTGGTGCCGGAGGAGGAATGAATTCTCACAATTTCCTCATCGGGAACTGCCTGTAACCCCAAAGGGTATGCGTCCCGCAGATCGCCCTTCCAGGTAAAGGGCAGCTGTTCAAAATCCTCTTGAGAACGAATGTCCTCCGGATGAATGCTTGCCAGCTTTTTTTGGTAAAAGCATTCTGTTGACGTAAGATGTTTTAACTGCCGCTGAATTTGTTCCAATTGCTCTTTTTTCATGATCATAGTTTTGTCACCTCATCAATTGCTTGTAGATTCATTGCATGAAACCGCTCCGGCATTCTTTCTGTCACGGCGGCTCTCAACTCATCGGGAGTAATTAAAAAACGGTTGGTTTTCGCTGCGGCTGCCAGCAAAGCGATATTCAATACCTTCTGTGAACCGCAGCGGGAGCAGATGGCATCCCCGTCCACCGGATAAAATTGCTTGATTTGTTGTGACAAATAGGATAACATTTCCTCCCCGTCATAGCTTTGACCGGACAGGGAAGAGGTTACCGGCTTTACCGCCTTGCGGTTTACCACAACGGCTCCATTCGGTTTTAAGTACGGGAGCGCTCTCGCAGCCTCAGCCGGTTCAAAGGCAATGATCATATCAGCCTGCCCCGGTGAAATCAGCGGTGAATGGATTTCTGTCCCAATCCGCACATGGCTGACTACGCAGCCGCCCCGCTGCGCCATTCCTATGGTTTCACTGGTGCGTACATGCATCCCCGCTTTCATGCCGCAATAGGCCAGCAGCTTGGAGGCAAGCACCGTTCCCTGACCGCCGACTCCACATAATAAATAACTGGTTACCGACATCATTCTTTCCCTCCTTTGATCGCATGAACCGGACAAATTTGACTGCACAAACCGCAGCCAAAGCAAAGAGACGGTTCAATGACAGGAGCGCCCTTGTCCAGTACCAGTGCAGGGCAGCCCAGCTCACGAATACATTTTTTACAGTTGATACAGGCGTCCGCAATCCGCATGGGAGCCTTTGGCTTACTCACTGCAATGCAGGGGGAACGGAACAAAATTGCCCGCACACCCGTTCCGTCC
>CAKSSZ010000298.1 GCA_934489915.1 uncultured Clostridia bacterium
CATTTTTACTCCTCCAAGTGGGGGAATAGTGGGAAAAATAACAGGTGTAAAAAGAGGTGAAAGCCCCCTGTTTTCCGCTGAAAACAGGGGGCAAAGAGAAAAACATTGGAATTGTAATAATAATTGTCTGAAATCACAGAAAATCACACATTACCTGATTTGCAAAATCAAATCCCCGGTCGGTGAGAGCAAAGCCACCATCGGTTATTTGCAGCAGCCCGTTTTGGAGATGCTGTCTAATGATCGGACGGTAAGGCGCAAGACATCCGACGCCGAATTGTTCTTCCAGCCGCAAGCGGCTGACACCTTCGGTTAAGCGGAGAGATAACATGATTTGTTCCCCCAATAAATCCTCTACTTTTTCTTCCCAGACGGGACGGACGGTTCCTTTCAGTGCCTCGGCAGCGTACAGGGCAGGATCCCCCGGCCAGCCAAAACGAATGCCGTTTAAAAAGCCGCTTGCACCGGCACCGAAGGCTGCATAGCTTTGACCGTGCCAGTAAATTAAATTATGCTGACAGAGAAATCCGGGTTTGGCGTAATTTGAAATTTCATAGCGAAAAATGCCGAATTCCTCCAGTCGATTTTTGACGAAATGATTCATTTCCCGTTCTGTTTCCTCATCGGGCAGCGGAGCGGGCAGATGTTTTGCGAAAGGGGTTCCCGGGGCGATGGTCAGAGCGTAACAGGAAATGTGGGGCAGTTCCAAACGCAGCAGCGCCTCAATGGTTTCCTGCCATTGTTCCATGGTTTGACCCGGCAGCTGATACATCACATCCGCATTGATGTTTGAAATGCCCGCCTCCCGCACAAGAGCAACGCTGTGAAGAAAATCTTCTCTGGTATGGGTTCTGCCGACGAGGGCCAGCAGTTCGTTTTGCCATGCCTGCAGCCCGATACTCACTCGGTTGACGCCGTACCGTTTCAGAACGGAGAGTTTTTTGGCAGTTAATGTAGCAGGGTTTGCTTCTATGGTAAATTCAGAAAAGCCTTCCGGGTAATGAGTGCGGATTCCATCTAACAGTTGTTCCAACAAATTAACAGGCAGGAGGGTGGGGGTGCCGCCGCCGATAAAAGCCGTGGAGCAGGAATCAGGAAGAGAAGGGCGCGCCTGCTTCATATGTGCAAGCACGCCCTGAATGTACTCGGCCATTTGCTCTTCCTGCCCGGCATAGGAATTAAAATCGCAATACGGGCATTTGGAGTGGCAAAAAGGAATGTGTAAGTAAAAACCGTTCATATGATAACTCCTTAATCGGGCTTCAGAATGGATAAAAATGCTTCTTGGGGGACTGTTGCGCTGCCCATCTGACGCATCCGTTTCTTTCCTTCCTTTTGCTTTTCCAGCAGCTTTTTCTTACGGGTAATATCACCGCCGTAGCATTTGGAGGTAACGTCCTTCCGCAATGCCTTAACCGTTTCCCTTGCAATGATTTGCCGGCCGATGGCTACTTGAATGGCAACGTCAAACAGCTGCCGCGGAATGTTTTCTTTCAGCTTTTCTGCAATTCTTCTTGCGCGGGGGTATGCATTCTCTTCATGCACGATCAGGGACAT
>CAKSSZ010000299.1 GCA_934489915.1 uncultured Clostridia bacterium
ACTGAGTTTTATGTAGACGGCTTCTATATTATTGAAGAGGATTCCAAAACCTCTACCAATTACACCAGAGCGCAGGTTGCTAACGTGAAGGTAGCGGGCGCAGGGGAAGAAGAGACCGCTCCCGGCACAGAGCTTACCGCTTCTGCAACAACGGGAGACGCAAACCCCAATGCAGAGATTACCTTGTCTTATCAGTGGCAAAGCTCTGAGGACGGAACTACCTTTACCGATATTGAAGGTGCGACCGAAGCTTCTTACACAGTACAGGACGCTGACGAAGGACTTCAGATCCGCGTGGTTGCAACGGCAAAGAGCACCGGTACCGTCAGCGGAGAATCCTCCATGAGCGGCGCAAGCAGCGCAGTGCAAGTTGCTGCTGCGGCTCCTGAAAATGTGACCGTAGCCGTATCTGTAGGCGAAGGCGGTCAGGTTATGTATAACGGCGCAGCTGTTACCGGGGATGTTACCATTCCTTACAACAGTGCAGACGATCAGATCTTCACCGTTGTTCCGAATGACGGATATGAGGTTGCTTCCATTCTGTTAGACGGACAGGATGTAACCGTTGCCGGGAATGAAATTAATTTGAAGGGAACCACCGCTGCAAAAACTCTGGCGGTTACCTTCCGGGAAATTACTCCTGTGAACCCCGGCATTGCCGAGGGCGCTACCACCACTCAGTTCAGCGCTGATGAAAGCGGAAAGCCCACCATGTATGTTTACAGCAAGCTGAATAATTTCAATACTGCCGGCGGGAATGAGTTTGGAATTAAACTGTGGATTAAAGATCAGCCGGATGATAAGTTGACCCTGCCTGCAATGTTAAATTCCAGCGACAAAGCGGCTGCTGCTCCCGGTCAGGCATTTGCAATCCGGGTATACGGCGCTGCCATTACCGCAGATAAAACCTATGTGGCGCAGCCCTATGTTGGCAGTGAAAACGGCGCTGAGGAAGAAATCTCCTACAAATAATCATGAGAAATCTCCTATAAATACATAATAAGCAAGGCAAAAGGCGCTACAGGAATCCTTCCTGCGGCGTTTTTTGCTCCGTTGCCGGCAGGGATTTCCGGTGGTTTAAAGAAAAAACAGGGAAGAAAAGAAGATTTTTCTGAATTTGGTCAATTATTTGTCCAAAATTAGAAAAACATAATAAAAATAAGTGTTAATTTGCATTGCATGACAAAACAAAATCTGATATAATAAAAATATGAAGATTGCCCGAAGTGCAATGGAAAGGGAGAATAAAGGAGGTAAAGCGATGGAAAGCAAGAAAAGAAT
The DNA here is from genome assembly GCA_934489915.1 of uncultured Clostridia bacterium. GTDB lineage: Bacteria > Bacillota > Clostridia > HGM11514 > HGM11514 > SIG438. Next base: position 1,282 of record CAKSSZ010000299.1, read on the forward strand.
GTTAGCATGGCTATTGGCATTTCTGTTTTTGACAGTCAATATGCTGGTAGCAGTGCCGGAACAGGCACAGGCGGCGTCCGGGATTTTGTTTAACCCGAGAATCTCAGATTTTGACGGGACGCAATCAGAAGTGCAGGCGCTCATCCACGAGTATAAGTGGGCAAAGACAAAAGCTCAGCCTGTCGTGAGTGACGGTTATGGCTTGAACGGTTCCCGGGGCGCAAAACTGAAGTATACGTCCAGTGAAGAACATCGGATTCAGACCAATGACAT
>CAKSSZ010000300.1 GCA_934489915.1 uncultured Clostridia bacterium
GGTCATAGTCCCACACGAAATTTGTGTTCAAAATGGCGACTCGAACCTCTGATTGAAAATGATATTGCGGGTATTTCCAAAAGAGTTCTGCTGATGGGCTTGGCTCATCGTAATAGATGTCTGCAGGTGAATGTCGAGCATAATCAACTTTATCTACAAAAAGTTCACAGTCGTCATTTCCTTTAGCACGATAATATCGGTCAGCAGTTAGAATGCTTGCGTTTTGCTTGATGGCTATTGGGACTTGTTCTTTCAACTCCTCAAAAAACTTTTTCGGGTCATTTATGAATAAAAAACTGGCAGTATCTTTTTTGTAGCACATTTCATCCAAGTACCTATCAGGCAGAAAAGACACCACATGAGGGAATATAGGCATCTTGCCATCATTTATAGCAGCTACTTTCGCTGCGTCGAATGAATAGAAGCACATAGCTGGTGTCAAAAGTGTCGGAATGAAACGCAGATAGTATGTATCCGTTCTGGGGTCATATAAGGTTTCAAGGTGATTTCCCATAGGGATACCGTGTGAATCTTTAACATTCATCCGAGAGTCACCATTCTTTAGGTGGGCGAAAACACATTCTAATTGGTCTCCAGTTACCTTGTCGCCTGTTTTTGAATAATCAACCCAGTTTGCAGCACATCCAAAAGATAGCGTCCTTGTATTAAAGCACTGTTCAATACGCTTTGTAGAACCAAGTCGCATAAGGAGGATAGTTGAAAAATGGCTTTGTAACATAAAAGTTGGTTCTCCTTTCTCGTCCCAATGGTTATTTCAAACTCAAGAACAGCGCCGCCCGACAAGACACCGGGCGGCGTTTTCGTATATTTTATCAGTCTGTTATTGTTAGGGTGACTGATGTAGTTCCGTTATTGATTTTCCCAGCAACCTTGTAAGCTGTGGCAGAGGTCAGATTTGAAAATGTAACCGTTGCGGCGCTTTTTGTGAGAGTCGCATATAAGATAGGCTCGGTTGTGTTTTCCTTTGAATACAGAAACAACTCTACTTCCGCAGACCGCTCCATGTTCTTCGCAGACACAACAATTTTTGTCGTGTTTGTACTGAGAAATTCTTCTGTCTGTTGAGCATCATCGGAAACTGCGTCAAGGCACAACTCAACAGTTTGCACCCCCAAAGCAATGCTTTCTACGCCGGAACTATTTTCGTTTGGCGCGAAAGTGTCAATGTCGCCCGTTTCATTTGATTTGCAGGCAACGAATCCAAGCATTAAGATTAGCACGAAAACTAAGGATAGTGCTTTTTTCATATTAGCGACCTCCTTTGCTAAACACGAATCTGTTCATATCTTTTTCAAAAAGTTCCTACTATGTCATAATCGTACCATGTCTTTCACAATATCGCAAGATTATTTTACTTTTTTGGTATCCTTGCTTTATTCAAAAAAATCCAACAAATTGCAAAAAGTCTCTTGCACGAACAGAACATTTGTGCTATTCTATGGTCACGGTATACCAAAAGTAAATAGCGTAGTCTTCATCAATTATTTGAATACATTTCCCCGGCACATTATTTTTGATGA
>CAKSSZ010000301.1 GCA_934489915.1 uncultured Clostridia bacterium
TATTGTGGGTGTGATTGCCCATCAGATTTTTTTCCAGCCGGAGTATGCCTGCCTGGAGGATGTAAAAAAAGCAGGGGAGCAGCTGCAATTTCTGATTGCAATTGTATTGCAGTTTGAGGATGTGTATGCAGAAAAGAAGCGGCAAAAATCTGTGGTGGATTTTGGAGATCTGGAGCATTTCAGCATTGCTGTCTTGTGTCAGCGGGATGAGGATGGAACCGTTCATCCGTCTCCTGAGGCGCTGCAGCTGCAGCAGCAATACTATGAAGTTCTGATTGATGAATACCAGGATACCAACGATGTGCAGGAGCTGATTTTTTCCATGGCGGCGGGTGCAGGCAAACGGTTCATGGTCGGGGATTTAAAACAGAGTATCTATAGTTTTCGGAATTCCAAACCGGCGCTTTTTTTGGAGAAATATGAACATTACGGAACAAAAGAAGGGGATCCGCAGAGGCGGCTGCTGCTGTCCAAAAACTTCAGAAGCAGCCGGGAGGTGCTTTCCTGCTGTAATTTTGTTTTTTCAAGGATGATGTGTAAGGCATGCGGGGGCTTAGACTACGGTGCGGAGGAGGCGCTTGTATTTGGCGGCGGATATCCGGAAGGCAATCTGGAAACGGAGTTGTATTTATGTGACCGTGCGTCTGATTCGGAAGAGGACGAACCGGCGCAAATGAGGGAGGCGCTATTGTGTGCCCGGCGGATTCGTGAATTGGTGCTTGGTCAAACGTTGATTTACGATTCCGAAGCCGGGCAAATGCGCCCGTGCCGATATGGAGATATTACCGTACTATTGCGCAGTGTTACTTCACGTAGCGAGTATTATACGGAGGCTTTTTCCCGTTATGAAATTCCCTATGAATTGGATAAGGGAAGCTCTTTTTTTGAAGCACAGGAGGTAAAGCTGGCGATTGCCTTGTTGCAGATCATTGATAACCCCCGGCAGGATATTCCGCTGTTGGCTGTGCTGCGTTCGCCTATGTTCGACTGGACGGACGATGCCCTAACTCAGCTGCGAGTCCACGGGACGGGTGACTATTACGATTGTCTCTGTCAAAGTGCGGCGCAAGGCGTGGAGCAATCGGCGGCATTCTTGCAGCAGCTGGAGCATTGGCGGGAACAGGCAGATTTCCTCCGGGTAGGAAAGCTGTTGGAATATTTATATGAAGAAACGGGCTTGCTGCTTTATTACAGCCATCGCCCGGACGGGGAATTACGCCGCAGCCGGCTGCAGCTGTTAATCCAGTGGGCCGGTTCCTTTGAACAGACTTCATACCACGGATTGTTTCATTTTGTTACCTATTTGCGCCGCCAGATGGAGGAATTGGCGGAGGAGGGGGTTTCTATGTCCGACAGCACCAGCCATCAGGATGCGGTAACCTTGATGAGTATTCATAAAAGCAAAGGGCTGGAGGCAGAGATCATTTTTCTTTGTGACTGCGGTAAACGGTTCAATCAAACCGATCTGGCTCGGCGCCTTTTAATGGATGAAGCGCTGGGGTTGGGATCGGATTGCGTGGACACGGAACACCATCTCGT
>CAKSSZ010000302.1 GCA_934489915.1 uncultured Clostridia bacterium
TTACAGCGCCGTCCCGCCCGGGGCAATGACCGTTACCTCCCTGCTGTCTTTGGCGGCGGGATGTTATCTTTACTTTGCAGTCGGAAGGGAGTGTGTTCGGAAATGAAGAAGAAAGGCGCTGTCATTGTCGCCATGATCACATTTTTCTATGCCCTGCTGGCCTTTTTCCGTTTGGGAAACGCCACCGCTCCCCAAACCTTCTGGGCGGCGGAGCCGGGGGAAATTCTGCGGATTGATCTGGGTCGGGAATACACCCTGTCACGGGTGTGCGTTTACAGCGGCATCGCCCGTGCCGACTATGCATTTTACCTGGCGGAAACCCCCTTTTCCCAGCAGCAGGAAATCGGAACGCTGGAGGAACCTTATTGCTTTCATTGGAATGCCATGGATACCTCCCTCACCGGCCGTTACCTGTTTCTCCGGGTGAAGGAGCACCCCGGCTCTCTGGGCGAGCTGGCGATTTTCGACTGTTACGGCAACGCCATTCCCATCCCGAAGGAGGAAACCTGGGCAGAGCTGACCGACGAGCCGGAAACCGACGTGTTTGAGCCTACTTATCGGAACAGTACCTATTTTGATGAGATTTATCACGCCCGCACCGCTTATGAATTTCTCCACCAAATCAGCCCCTATGAAACCACCCATCCCCCCTTGGGCAAGGTGTTGATTTCCATCGGGATTGCCCTGTTCGGCATGACCCCCTTTGGCTGGCGGTTTGTGGGAACCTTGTTTGGCTGTGCCATGCTCCCTCTGATGTATCTTTTGGGCAAGCGGCTGTTTCAAAAGGAGGAGGCGGGGGTACTGGCGTCTGTGCTGATGGCGCTGGACTTTATGCATTTTTCTCAAACCCGCATTGCCACCATTGACACCTACGCCCTCTTTTTTATCCTGCTCATGACCCTGTTCATGGTCACCTACCTGCAAACCCACAGCTACCGGAGCCTGGCGCTTTGCGGGATTGCCTTCGGCCTGGGCGCCGCCTCCAAATGGACCTGTATTTATGCAGGCGGAGGGCTGGCAGTGCTGTTTTTTACCGATTTATTTCTCCACCGCCGGGACGCAGGCTTTTGGAACACCGCCCTGCGGCGGTGCCTGTGGTGTCTGCTCTTTTTTGTTCTGATACCGGTGGGCATTTATGTCCTTTCCTACCTCCCCTGGACCCGGTGCGCCGGGCAAAGCTGGCAAACCGTGTGGAACAATCAGTTTGATATGTACAATTACCACAGCAAGTTGGTAGCGGATCACCCCTATTCCACCCCCTGGTACGAATGGCCGGTGATGGTCAAGCCCATGGTCTTTTACCGTCAGGGAACCCTGGACGGGAAAATCAGCACCATTGCAAGCTTTGGGAACCCTCTGATCTGGTGGGGCGGGCTGATCGCCCTGTTTGCCACCGCCTATGCGGGGATCAAGCAGCGGGACGCTGCCGCATGGCCGATCCTATGCGGCTATCTGGCGCAGCTGCTGCCCTGGGTTGCGGTCACCCGGATTGTGTTTTTATACCACTATTTTAACTGCAC
>CAKSSZ010000303.1 GCA_934489915.1 uncultured Clostridia bacterium
GCCTCAGGGGATCATTGTTGGAAACCAAGGTCTTTTAGCCATGAGTTTTTCCGGAGTGGACGGAGTTACATCCGGTGAGCTGCTTAACCGTCGGGAATATGACGCTGCCATGGAAAAGAGCCATAATTTGTTCATACAGGCAAAAAAAATTCATGATGAATGGGAGCAAATTTATATTCGGGCAACCGATTTCCAAAAATTGAACCGCCTAGCAGATGAAATGAATCAGCAATTGTTTGCCGATCATTACCTCCCCAAGGCAGGAAAGCGAAAGGATCGCTTTTTTGGATCCGGTACGGCAGCGGGCGCTAAGGATTATGTAGAAACGATTACAGAGGGCTTGCCTCAGCGATACTTTATCAAAGGCAGGCCAGGTACGGGGAAATCCACATTTTTAAGAAAGATTGCAGAATATGCGCTAAGCCGGGGGTTTGATACGGAAATTTATCATTGTTCCTTTGATCCGTCCAGTCTGGATATGGTGGTTGTCCGAGAAAGGGGATTGTGTATTTTTGACAGCACAGCGCCGCACGAATATGAACCGGAGCGGGCGGGGGATGAGCGATTGGATTTTTACCGGCTGGCAGTGGATCCTGATACAGATCAGACTTATGCCGCTGCTTTGCAGGAATGTGCCGTAGGATATCGGGAAAAGATTCAAGAAGCAACGCAATGGCTGCGCTTGGCGAAAAACAGCTTGGAGGAGACAGATCAAAGATTGGATGAACTACTGGATCAGGAAAAAATAAACCGTTACGGAAATGAAATCATAAAAGAAATGTTAAATTAACTTTATTTTTACAGCGAATTGGTCAATCATTACAATCAAAAAGAAAAAAATTGCTCCTTTTTTGGAATTATACTTGAAATTTGTTTTTGTTTATAGTATAATAGAGATGGGATGATAAATTCCACTCTATAACCAAAAGGAGGAATACATATGATTCGTATTATGATGGGTGAAAAAGGAACCGGAAAAACCGGTGCGCTGATTCAGCTTGCCAATGACGCTTTGGACACAGAAAAGGGAAAAGTGGTATGCATTAACCGGGGCAGTCGGTTTACTTTTGATTTAAAGCACCCGGTTCGCTTGATTGATACCGATCAATTTGAAATCAGAACTTTAGATATTTTTCTGGGATTTATCGAGGGTGTCATTGCCCATGATTTTGATGTAACGCATATTTTTATTGACAGCGTATTAAAGTGCGCCAAAGGATCGTTAGACGATATGGATAGCTTTTTAGCCAGAATTGAAGCAATTTCCGAAAAGTTTAATATTGATTTTACCATGACTATCAGCGCCCCTGTGTCCCAGGCGTCTGAAGCGATGAAGAAATATCTGGTATCCTTTTAGAAATAAAACCGGAGGCTTTTTCAAACAGCCTCCGGTTTTTCTTGATGGAAAATGGTTAAATATTATGAATTTTGGGAAAATCTCTTTTTTTGGGAAAATCTCTTTACAAAGGGATAAAATAATGGTATAATAGTAAGGCTAAAGTCGTTGCCTTGTG
>CAKSSZ010000304.1 GCA_934489915.1 uncultured Clostridia bacterium
GAGTAAGCCCACCTCCGCTGCTCCCGGATTCATGCATCATGGCAAGAGGCGTTTCCCCCAATTTTTTGGAAAGGGTCAGCCGGTTAATACCATATGCCAAAATCAGGGGCATTCCCATACCGTAGGCAAACAAATAAAGGGGAAACACCTGCCTGAGCGCCGGAAAAGAATACATGGCAGCATAGGAGGAGGCCATTGCCCCGGTCAGCAAAAAGCCGGAAATCATCCCCACTACCGTTCCAACACCGGTAATCAACATAGGAACAATCATATAATGGGACAAGATCTCCTTTTTTTCATACCCCAAAGCATACAGGGTGCCAATCACGGACCGTTCCCGTTCCACCGTTCCGGAGGCAAATACAGACAGCATATAAACAAGCAGCAGCAACAAAAAGATACCGGCCACCAAAGCGGATTGCTTACCGACCTGAGCGTCATCCACAGGATTGTGAATGCGAATATTTGTGGACTCTTCCTGAAAAGAAGAAAGATTAACCAGCTTTACTTCTGTGCTTTCCGCCAGAAACGGCTCAATGGATCGCTCCATTTCATCCAGCCCGTCATACAAACGCATGGCGCCTTCATAAAATAAAGCGCCGCCTTCCAAACGGCGCAGCCCTTCTGCCAACGACAGCGCTCCCAGCTTTAATTGCCGGCTGCCCGTCTGAAAGGATTCCTTCAGATTGTCCGCCGTTGCAACCTGCTTTCGCAAATATGTATCCTTGACGCTGTTGGGGTCAAAGGTCAGCTTGGTGAGCTTTTCCTTCAGCTCTTTCTCCGTACACCCCTGTAACCGATACGCATAGTGATAGATCACCGACTGCCCCCGGGAAAGACGCTCCAGTGCGCTATCCTTCACAATTCCCACCGAAAACTCTTCATTGGCCGATACATCGCTGCCGTTTTGCTTTACATACGCATAATCCGGCAAGCACCCGATGCCGCTGATGATAAACTCCTCGCCGCCAAGGGAGATCGTATCACCTACATGCAGTCGATGGTTGGCGGCAAACAGCTTTTCCACAAACAGCTCCCGCTCCCGGGTAGGCAGCTCTCCCTCCTCTACATAAGGCAGATTGATGCTGCTGCGGTTTGAAAAAATCCGCAACGTAGAAATTTCCCCGGCGGGAAGATCCACATAAAACATTTTCTCAACAGCGAGGTTCAGCTCGGACAATTCCGTCATGTTACGCCGAGAAAGAGGAACATAGGTTTCAAAGCTGCCATCCTCCAGGCGGCATTGCTCCCATTCCCGGGTTAACGCCGCAGTAATGCAATCTGTCGCAGAGCATAAAGACACAACAAGCGACATAGACAAAGCAATAATCAGCAGCATAGAAAAATTCCGCCAAAAATTCTCCAGCAATTCCCGCTTGATTCTTTTGTTTAAAACCACCTTTCCTCACCTCACCATTCCAGCTCCCCGGCGCTTTTTCGGCTGTGGTTTTCCTCTATTTTTGCGACAGCACCGTCTCTCAAATATACCGTTTTGTGCGTCATCTCCCGAAT
>CAKSSZ010000305.1 GCA_934489915.1 uncultured Clostridia bacterium
TGTTGGACAGTCCTAAGGTGGAATCCACCTCCGGATACTGAGATATCTCCTCCAGCAGTGCTTTTTCTTTTGTATAATCACCGGAGGGTACCACCAATGCAATCAGGTTGGTGCGCTCAAAGGTAGCCTCAATTTTCTCATGTGCCAGCTGGCTCTCGCTCTTTTTTATGGTGTGTAAGTTCCCCTGCCCGTAGCAATACGGGCAGTTGTTGGACAGAAAAAAGCCGATCACCATCAGCGCCACAAAGATCGGCGGTACAATTTTTTTGGTTTTGACATCCCATTTTCCCATCCAGGTAATTTTCGGCACAAAGTTTTTGTGCCGCGTGCGTTCCATGCTTTTCCCAAAAAGCATAAGCAATCCCGGCATTAATACAAACACGCTCAGAATACTTAAAAAGATCGCCTTAATCAGCACAAAAGCCAAGTCCTGACCGATGCGGAATTGCATGGTCACCAGTGCCGCCAAACCGGAAATGGTAGTCAGGCAGCTGGAGGAAATCTCCGGAATCGCCTTAGACAAAGCAATGACCACTGCATCCCGCTGGTTATGCGTTTCCCGTTCCTCAGTGTATCGGTGGCAGAGGATAATAGCATAGTCAATGGCAAGCGCCAATTGCAGAATCACCGCAACGGAATTGGAAACAAAAGAAATCTTTCCCAACAAAAAGTTAGTTCCAATATTTAAAATAGCCGCTGCTCCGAAGGTGATAAGCAGCACCGGCACCTCCGCATAAGATTTGGAGGTGAACAGCAGCACCAGCACGATGATGACAAAAGCAATCACCAAAATAATTTTCATATCATTGGCCAAGGACTCGCTCTGGGAGGAGCCTACCTGGCTGGACACATACGTATCATAGGGAGCAAGCAGCTTTTCAATTTTGTGATAGGTTTTTTTGCTGGATTCTGCGTCGGCGGTATCGGTAAAGGTCACCGACAGCAATGCATCCGTCCCCTGAAAATGCTCTTTGGTATTCTCAAACGCAACGGAATTGACTCCCTCCATCCGTTCTATTTCATCTGCCAGGGCGCTTGCCCGTTCATAAGAAATGTTGGAAATCATAAAATCCGCTGTTCCGTAGGTGATGAATTCCCGGTTCATCACCTCTAACCCCTGCCTCGTCTCTGTAGACTCCGGCAGGTAGGTGGTGATGTCATTTTCTACCTCAACCCACCCCTGGGAAAACACCGAAAAGATAATGGCAAAGAGAAAGAGCAGAAAAAAGAGGTTTCTTCTGTCTACAATCGTCGCTGCCATTTTTTCAAAAAAACTCGGCTCGTCAGCCCGTTTTTCCTTACTCATTGCCGAACCTCCTGTGTTCTTAAAATCACTTGACAAATATCGCTTTTTCCTATATTATATTATTATCCGAACAGAATAGCAAGGCTCAATTCTAAAAAAATGTAGGATAACCTACAAAAACTGCTTTTTGTAGAATAGAAAGAAGGGGTTTCATGAAAAACAAACAAGACCTGCGGGTGAAGCGTACCCACCGGCTGTTAGCA